>JAKEEV010001244.1 GCA_022616395.1 Planctomycetia bacterium
AAACTGACCGCGTTTGAATCTCTCCGCTGGTTCTGCCACTTCGAGTACTCCGAGGCCACTGAGGAAGCTCTCGCGGAGTTCGCCCGCTCGCCGAACCTCACTCAACTGAGCGTCCTTGAACTGAACGACGCAACGGTCACCGATGCCGGGCTGAGAGACTTCGCCAAGAACACCTGCATGGCGAATCTCCGCGAACTCAGCCTTCGAACCCCCGGTGAGCCAAAGAGCACCAAACTGAAAATCTCCTCGAAGGGCCTTCTGGAGGTACTTAACAGCAAGCGTCTTCCTCGTCTGGAGGCACTGACCTTCGACGGCATTTCGCTGAAGCAATTCAAGCCGGATGTCTTCTTCGCCGACGCTGGCTTGAAGAAGCTGACCGAACTTCGGCTGGGCATCCCCATGCCGATGTCTGAGGTGCTTGCATGCAAGCACCTGAGTAACCTTCGCTTCCTGGAAGTCGACCTGACCGAGACGACCGACAAAGACACGGACCGATTGCTCGCAAGCCGCACATTTGCCAAACTCGAAAGCCTCTGGCTCGGCCCAACGACCCGCCTCTCGGCTGCTTCGGAGAAGAAGCTCCGCAACCGATTCGGAGAGAACCTGACGATGGATTCCGACGCAGACGCAGACGAAGACTGAACGCCCGATGCGTTCAGAGCGTGCTACCTTTCCGCTGAATCGACTCGCCTCCCACTCGCAAGGAATACTCAATGCCGGTCCCCTCTGATCTGATAGTTTCCGTCTCTGGCATTCGCGGAATTGTCGGAGCCGGGTTGACTTCCGAAGTCGCTGCGCGCTTTGCCTCCGCGTTTGGCTCCACGGTCGCGGGCAAGACAGTGATCGTGTCGCGCGATGGCCGACCAAGTGGAGAAATGCTCCGGCACGCAGTGATTTCCGGCTTACTCGGAGCTGGTTGCACCGTGGAAGACATCGGAATTGCACCTACTCCCACATGCGGATTCGCTGTGAGGAAGTTAAACGCGGCCGGAGGTATTCAGATCACGGCAAGCCACAACCCCGCGCCGTGGAACGGGCTGAAAATGTTCGGCTCAGATGGCTCTGTGCTTTCCGCCGACGCGGGGCGTGTCATTCGCGATCTCTATGAGTCTGGCAATTTCGCTCGCGCAAAGTGGGACGGCATCGGAAGCGTGCGCGTTCCTCCTGATGTCGCGAGTGAACACGTCGGTGCCGTGCTCGACGCCGTCAGCATCGCGAGTGTCGCGACTCAGCGGTTCCGCGTGTTCCTTGACGCCAACTCAGGCGCGGGCGGCCCGCTTGGTACACTTCTGCTTCATGAACTCGGCTGCGATGTGATGCAGTACGGGTGCGAACCGACGGGACTCTTCGCTCACGAACCGGAACCGATCCCGGCGAACCTCACCGAAGTCGCTCCGTGGGTGAAGCAGCACGAGTGCGCCATCGGCTTTGTGCTCGATCCCGATTCCGATCGGCTTGCCCTCATCGACGAGACCGGCAGTTGCGTGAGCGAAGAAGTGACACTTGCTCTGGCGGTGAAGTATCGGCTGCGTCATCAGCGCGGACCGGTCGTCATCAATATGTCCACTTCGCGCCTCAACGAAGACATTGCGAATGCCGCGAATTGCCCGTGTTACCGATCCGCGGTCGGCGAGGCGAACGTGGTGGGGCTGATGCGGACAACCAACGCCGTGATCGGAGGAGAGGGAAACGGAGGAGTGATCGATCCGCGCATCGGCTGGGTGCGAGACCCGTTCGTGGGCATGGCGTTCATCTTGAGTCTGTTGGCCGAAGAAAAAAAACCGTTCTCGCAGCTCGTCGACGAACTCCCCCGATACGCGATGCGCAAGACGAAGTACGAAGTGCCTCGCGAGAAACTCCCCGACGCGTTCGCGGCTCTCGAAGCACGCTGGCCCGAAGTGCGCGTCAATCGCGACGACGGCTTGCGTCTCGACGGTCCAGACTGGTGGCTGCACGTGCGCGGAAGCAACACCGAGCCGATTATTCGCGTGATCGCAGAAGCGGGAAGCTCCGAACAGACGGAACGACTCTGCCGAGAAGCGGGGAGTGTGGTGACGCTCTGAGCTGGTCTGCGTGACCTATCGCTTGCTCACGTTTCTACTCCGCAGTATCTTCCTGGTGGGTACGTATCGCGGCGCTGTGGCCGAATTGAAGAACGCTCGTCACCCAGAATGTGGACAGCCTCCACTTTCTATTTCCACAGCGTCGCGATACGCCCACTCAAGGAAGACAATCAATGGGGAACCAACCGCTCGACGAACTCGATCGCGCGCTTGATCAAGCCGCGATGTGGCTGAAGCTCGCGGAGCGCGTCTGCGTGCTGACAGGCGCGGGCATATCTGCGGAGAGCGGTATCCCCACATTTCGCGCTTCAGACGGTCTGTGGGAAGGTCACCGCATTGAGGATGTAGCCAGCCCGGACGGTTTTCGACGCGACCCGGGGCTGGTGTGGAGTTTCTATAACGCTCGCCGTGCAAATGTTCGCAAAGCGAAACCCAACCCCGGCCACCTGGCGCTTGTGGAGATGGAAAAACGATGGGGCACCAAGTTCTGTTTAGTGACTCAGAACGTCGATAGCTTGCACTTCGAGGCCGGTAGCCGAAACGTATTGGAGTTGCACGGCAGTTTGCGCCGAACGCGCTGCCTCGGGTGCTTCACGATCCAGGATCGCGAACTCGAACCGCTCGGCGATTCCCCCCAGTGCCCACACTGCCGCGGTTCGCTCCGGCCAGACATCGTCTGGTTCGGAGAAGGACTTCCCGAAGCTGTTCTCGATGCCGCGATGCAGGCGGCTTACGACTGCGATGCGTTCCTCGTTGTCGGCACCTCGGCGGTTGTCTACCCGGCCGCATCTCTGGTTCCGATTGCCAAACGCGGAAAGGCAGTCCCCGCGAAGGTGATCGAGGTGAACTTGACCGAGACTGATGCGAGTTCGTATGCCGATGTGGGACTGTATGGCCCCTCCGGACAGATTCTGCCGAAGTTGGTGAAGAAACTGGATGAAACTGGATCGTAAGTGATGGAGGTTTGATGACCGCTCAACGGCTCGATGGTAAGGCGCTGGCGTCAACGATGCGCGGAGAGATCGCCGAGCGCGTCTCCGCGCGCAAGCAAGCTGGCAAGCGCGCTCCGGGGCTGGCCGCGGTGCTGGTTGGCGATAACCCCGCCAGTCAGGTCTACGTGCGCAACAAGCACAAGGCTTGCCAGCAGGCGGGAATTGCGTCCACTATCCACACGCTGCCGGCCACAACCACACAGAAGGAATTGCTCGCACTCATCGACCAACTGAACGCCGACCCCGCGGTTCATGGCATTCTGGTTCAATTGCCTCTGCCGAAGCAGATCGAGGAGAGCGCGGTGATTCGAGCCGTGTCACCGGCAAAGGATGTGGACTGCTTCCACCCGGAGAATGTTGGCCTCCTGGCCGCTGGTCATCCGCGATTCTATCCTTGCACTCCTCACGGCGTGGTAAAGTTGCTCAATCGGAATGGAATCGCGATTGCCGGGAAAGAAGTTGTCATCGTTGGGCGAAGTAATATTGTTGGCAAGCCGCTTGCAGTCATGTTGATGCAGAAGCCGACCGCGGCCAACCCCGCTGCCGGTGATGCGACAGTGACGATTGCCCATACACGCACGGTGAATCTGGCGGAAGTGTGCAAGCGCGCGGATATTCTCGTGGCCGCCGTGGGGAAAGCCGGAGTCATCACCGCCGATATGGTGAAGCCCGGCGCGGCCGTGGTGGATGTCGGGACAAACAGCGTGGAGGGGCGGTTGGCGGGCGACGTTCACCCGGAGGTGTGGAACGTCGCCGGGTGGCTCTCGCCTGTCCCTGGTGGCGTTGGCCCGATGACCATCACGATGCTACTCTTCAACACGCTGTCCGCGGCCGAATTGATCGATGGGTGATGTGACTGACTTCGGGCGAACCGGCGACGCGAGTCGTCGGGCATCCAGTTCCGCCGAACACAAGGCCCACTTGCGATGAACCTCAACCTGACGCTCGCCACACGCATCGGTCTGAACATCTGTGCCTTCTTCGGCATCTCAGTCGCGCTTTATATGGGCGCGAGTATCTTCATCCCGATGACGTTCTCCCTGTTGCTCGCATCAATCTTGTTTCCGCTTGCACGATTCTTGCATCACCGGCTGCTCATTCCCTGGTTCTTCTCCTGCCTGTCATCCTTGCTCGCCCTTGTGGCTCTGAATCTGGGTGTCTTCGTTGCCTTCAGCATCGCCATTCCCCAGACGATCAAGACGGTGCCCACAACCGAAGAGGGGTGGGCGGAACAATACAACAAGGTCCAGTCGAACCTCAGCCTGATCTTCCCGATCCGTGATGACGACGAATTCCTGGGTCGGTACTACCCCAATTCTCCCGACAAGCCACCGCCCAAGGCCATCGCGCTGGTCAAGAAGCAACTGACCGAAGAGAACCTCTCGGCCGCGCTGGGGCGGCTGACGCTGGTCAGTCTCGATCACCTCTGGAACGCCATCCTCATCCTGTTCATCACGCTGTTTTTGATTTTTGAAGGGCAGATGCTCGCGGATAAGGTGAAAGTCATCTTCGGCCCCTCGCAAGAGACGCGCGGACGGGTCACCGCGGCACTCGCGGAGATGGCCGAAGCCATCCGCACCTATCTGGTGTGGCGAACGATTGTGAACCTGGGTCTGGCGCTTGTTCTGGGCGGAGTTTACAAGGCCGCTGGCCTTCAGCACTGGTATCTGTGGGCGCTACTCGTCGCGGTACTCAGTTACGTCCCTTACATCGGGACCATTGCCGCGGGCATTCCCCCCATTCTCGATGCACTGCTTTTCGTTGGTCCGCTCCCGGCCTTTGGCATCATGATCTTCTACATCTGCGTCGTCACATTTGAAGGCTACATCATCGTGCCGTGGGTGATGGGCCGAAGCATGGACTTGAACGCCACGACGGTGCTACTGGCATGCTTGTTCTGGCATCAGGTGTGGGGAATCGCGGGCCTGTTCCTGGCGATGCCGCTGATGGCGGCTCTGAAGGCGATCTGTATGCAGGTGAACGGCTGGCAAGGTTGGGGCCACTTGATGAGTTCTGGCCCGGCGGTGGAATTGAAGATTGATGACCCGGAAACCGAAAAGGCTCGGCTCGACGCCATCCTTCGCGGCGGCGCTGGCTCGGGCAACGGAGAACAGACCCTGGTGATGGAGGATGGCGACAAGAAAGGAGCCAGCCCACCGGGCGAATCCAAAAGCGACAGTTACTGAAAGCGAACTGGTGCGAGTCGCGCGGGCCATCGGCCAGGGAATCCTCTGGACCGCTGGAACTATCGCCACGTTGATCGGCGATTCACTTTCGCGCGACCGCAAGGGCCGCCAACGCCGACGCAAGGAGAACGCGAAGAACAACAGCGAGGAGAACGAGAAGGAGAACGAGACAGAAAACGGAACGGAGAGTGGAGTGGTGAACGATCAGCAGCCCGACGAGAAGCCGAACGAAACGCCGAGCGAGAACGCGGGCAGTTAGGCGAACCCCGCCCGCAAGGGCGGTGGGTGAACCCGGGACCCTTGCGGGTCGGGTTCGCCTCGACCCTCCGCCCTTGCGGGCGGGGTTCGCCTTACCCTCCTCCCTTCAGTCGCTTCAGAGCTTCCTTGGCGTCCCAGTAGCGCGGGTGTTCTTCGTAAGCGGTCACCGCATCGTAGAACTTGATCGCGCTGGGAGTGTCTCCCATCGCCTCGTAGCATTTGGCAATCTGAAAGAGCGTATCCGCTCCGCTCTTGTGAAACTCCTTGTAGTCGATGTACGCCTTCAGAGCCAGATCCGGTCGCCCCAACTCATCCAGGTAGAGTTGGCCGAGGAGCTTCGTTGTGTTGTACCACGACTCTTCCTCCTCCCCGGACCCCTTCGGGCTTTCGCGAATGTCTTCGAGAATGGTCAAGCCCGCGTCTCGTTCGCCTCGACGAAGCAAGCAACGCGCCTCGATAAGTCTTACGCGGTTACTTCCAGGTTCCATCACCTTCGCGAGTCGGCAGAGGTGAGTTGCCCAGTCGAGCAACTCGGCGTCCGCGTCTCGTGCGTTGAGTACACTCATCGCCTTTCGCACGCAGTACCCGACATCGAACCACGAACCGATGTTCTCTTTCGCGGCCGCGAGCCGTTCGATGGGAAGCGAGTAGTAGTAACTGTCGCGCTTCTTCAACAGATCGCTGTCGTTGCTGTCGTACTGCATCGCGGCCGCGACGTTAATCAGTCCGTTGAGCGGGTCGCGCATCTTGGCGTAGAGTTCCGCCACTTTACGGTACATCTCGCGAAGATCTCCTCCACCTCCGTTGCGGTAGAGGTGAAGGTTGTCAATCGCCTCCTCGAAGTGTGGCTTCGCCTCCGCGTCTTTGGCAATGCGGATCTGGGCGTCTCCGTGCGCATCAGCCGCGTCTGCTTCGGCTTTGATCGCATCGCCCGCGGATTCCGCAAAACCCGCGAGCTTCTGGAGCGTCTTCAAGTAAATGTCGCGCTGATCCTTCGCCAAGTTCCTTGGGCCGACGACTTCCCCACAGCGTTTGATCTGATCGAGGTAAGTCCGGGCCGTCTGCGGGTCTCCGTGCTTCTCTGTCACGTCCGCGAGCTTCTTGAAGATGCCCGGAGCGCGTTCGGGCAGCCCGCGACCGGCCATCCGAAGGTAAGCCATGCCGCGTTCACGTCTCTCCGGGTCGTTGTCGTCCACAAGCTGCTGGCCGAGTTGCTCCACGTACTCGTAACTGAAGTCCTTCGGCGTGCCGGCCGCCGCGACCGAGATGAACTCGCCCTCGGTGAGCTGGCTATAGAGCATCGTCTTGTATTCCTTCGCCTTGTCGTGAGTCGGTTCGGCCGCGAGCTTGCGTTCAACGGCCGCGATTGCCTCCATGCGCCGACCGGGCTTGTTCAACTCCGCCCAGCCGAGAGACTCGACGAGCTTCTTGGGACCATCGAGCGCCAGGAACCACGCATCGAAGAGCACCTGCTTGCGAACAACCGAGTGATAGCCGGGCGTTTCGGGACTCAGGAGCCGGCCGAGTGTCTCGGACGCGGTGTCGTACTGCTTGGCATGAAGGAACGAGACGACGCGCAGGTAATCCACACGCGCCATGTACGCGGGCTTCTTCTGTTCGACGAGATTGAGGAACTTGTCCGCCTCCTCGCGTGCCTCTGAAGTTGGCGGCACCATCAACAGCGCGCTGGCGCGATCAAGGCAGAGTCCGAAGTCGAGTTCTTCGACGAGATCCGGATCGCGTTCGAGTTTGGAGAGCGTCAGGTTGTTGTGCAGGGTTACCATGCCCTGATTGGCGAGCGGACTGGTCGGTTGGAGTTCCAAAGCACGTCGGAAGAAGCGGATCGCCAGCGCGAGCCGCTCCAGGTTCATGTAACTGAACCCGCGCAGGATGTGCTTGAACGTGCGTAACCCATGCAAGACGCGCGTCACATAAACAAAGTAAATCGCAAGTGGAAGCAGGAACGGCCCTGCTCCACCGACGCCGGGAATGGTGCTCTCAAGACCCAGCAAGTAGAGCGCTACACCCATCGCGGCGCAAATCGTCATGATCTCGACTTCCGACTCCTCCGCTTCACCTGAGAACGTGAGCAGATAGAAGAACGGCAAGCCGAGCAGGATGTAGATACCGAGGTTTCGTCTGGCTTCCGCGGTCTCGAGTGTAGGGACTTGCGAGATGAATTCCGATGCCAGGTACACGACAAGAGCCGCGATGCCGATGCCCAGAAGGAACCGCATTCGGCCGTCCTGCATCTGGCGCATTCGGTAGAGGCCATAGCCCGCCAGCGCGCCGGCAACAGCGCAATAGCCGAGCCAGTCGCCGGGGAGTTTCCCCTTCTGAGGATCATCATCGGGCAGCGCGGTCGATTGCAGGTGTTTGATGTCTTCCCACGAAAGGCCGAAGAGGTTGGCGATTGGTCCGGCCCACGGTTGGGCGAACTCGCGGCCAGAAAGCACGCCGAACGCCAGCCCAATCATGATGCCGCTGTAGATGTACAGCGGGCTTTCCAGTAGCACCAGAATCGGGAACGCGCGCCAGTTTTGCCACGGCTTCAGCCCGCGTGACATTAACCGCGCCATTCCCAGACCATACCCGACTGCCAGGCCGGTACACACCCAGCCCATTACCCAGGCGATGTCGAGCCAGGCGGCTTTGCTGTCGGCGGGAACTTGCAGGGCGAAGAAGACCCACAGCCCCAGAAACAGACCTTTGAGGATGTACTCGTTGCGATGCCAGGGAGTCATAGCAGACGTACCCGAAAGACATGAAGGCTGTGATCCCGCCGGGTCGCCGGAAGGTCGGCGCGGGATCGGAGACGTTCCTCCCGGCACGCGAGACCCGGAAGGTCGGGGGCGGAACCGGGACCGAGGAAGGCTATTGACTCAACATATCGCGCTGAGTGTGGCTCTGGTAGAGCGCTGAAGTAGGACGGGCTCGACACCTGTCTCGTTTTATCGGAGCCGGAAGCGGTGTGACGGACATTCAAGCAGAGCCGGAAGCGTCAGCGACGGGTTACCCAAAACACAGCCGCAAAGCCGCGAAGAGAAACCCCGTCGCTGACGCTTCCGGCTCCGATTCTCAATGACAAGATGCCTGTCCTACTTCAG
>JAKEEV010001245.1 GCA_022616395.1 Planctomycetia bacterium
TCCGGAGAAAGCCCGAAGGCCCGCATCGCTGCGTAGAAAGGTAACATTCCCAGGTGAGCATCCGACCAAGCCGTCACCCGCCGTTGCGGATAGAAGTTCGGGATGTCCCAGAAGGAATCGACCTTTCCAGTCAGGCGCAGATAGCCATGTTCGAGCACGACGTTGTTCAGCCGGTTGTCGATTTCGTCTCCGGGCAGATATTCGCCAGCGGTTCCAACCGCGCGCAGCGGGAAAGTGATGAACCCAATCGCGAACGCGGCAACCACAACGACCCAGCCGATTAAGCCCCACGGCTGGGGTTTCTCCTCCGTCGGTCGCTCTTCTTCGGTCATCGTGAACGCTTCTCCGAGAGAGTAGGCCACTCGCTCCGCGAGGCGCCTACTCTCTTTGTCACTTGATCGGCCGAGGCGGATACTTGGCGCGCATTTGAGCTTCGTACATCGGATCGCGGTCGGGCAGAGGGTCGCCAAGGACGACGAGTCCCTCCAACTGCTCTACCGGAAGGTTGCGAAGCGCGAACCAGGCGAGCAAATCGCGGTAGTTGGCGAAAAAAGCCCACGACTCGGGCAAATACCCCGACCATCCATTCACGCAGAACATCCCCAGATCCTGCGACGCCCGCATCACTTCAAACGGAATCCCAACCGGCCCGCCCGGACACTCCACCCCCACAGATGGAAAAACATAGACCACGGTTGGGCGTGGATGCTGACGGATCGCTCTGGTGATTGCCGATTGTCGGGTCAGAGCAGTGAGCTTGGAATAACGCATCGGGTCCCACTCCGCGCGTCGCGAGCCATCGGTGGCCGTCAGCCAGTGATCGGAGGAAACCGCGCTGATCGCAAAGAGAGCCACGACCAGAGGGCCAAATCGCCCAAGCCGACTCGCCCCACCTGCGGCAACATCCGCGCATCCGGCAAGCACCACCGACGCGGGGAATAGCAATACCAGAACGATCCGGCCGGTCGCCCGGATGCCGCTTACTCCGGGCAACTCGGCCATCGGTTGATACAACCAGACTCCCTGGGAACGAGTCACGAAAAGCGCCAGCACCACAGCCGAACAGGCAGCGACAGCCACGACCGATCCTCGTCCGCCGAACGGACCCGGACGAACTGTCACGACCAGCCCAATTAACACTGTTGCGAAGGTGAGGACACCGGGAAACAACTGCTGCTCACCAACCTTCCACGTCTCTAGCCGCGTGACCGTGGGAATCTCGGCGAAGAGCGCGGAGACTCCGGGTGGGGTGATCCACGACTCCAATTTGGGAGCGGTGTCTCGAATCTCATTGATTGGCCGCGGGCCGACCGCAGCTCGATGCTTGGCGACAAGCGGTTGCACCGCGAGTACAGCGGCAATGCCCACGCCACACCGAGCGATCCACACACGCCAGCCCGGATGGAGCAATTCGAGCCAGGGGAGTTCGCGCCGAAATCGCAAGACCGCGATCGCGCCGCCAGTTGCAAGTAACAAGGCAAGGAAGTAGCCGATGTACACCGTCAGGTAGACTTGAGCGACCCCGCACGCAGCGACGACCGCCAATCGCCAGGTGCGCGGATTGCGCAAGAACCCCCAGGCCAAACTCACCGCCAGCGGAACCAAAAATCGCGGATAGAGCTGAGCGTGTGGCAACTGAGCAACGAGCGGTAGGCCGAATGTGAAGAGGTAAGCCCCCGCGGCCGATCCGAACGCGCCAA
>JAKEEV010000186.1 GCA_022616395.1 Planctomycetia bacterium
AATACATCGCTGCGAGCCGCGATCATGGAGGCCAACGCGCTGGCCGGCGCGGACACCATCGAGTTACCAAGCGGAACCTACGCGCTGACCCGCTCAGGCAGCAACGAGAATGGGGCTTTTGTCGGCGACCTCGACATCCTTCAGAGCCTCACCATCACTGGCGCTGGACAAAGCACAACGGCAATCAACGGCTCTGGACTCGACCGTGTCTTCCACATTCTTGGGGTGTTCACCGTTGGCGGCCCGACCGTAACGATTACCGGAGTCACGATCACCGGCGGTCAGGCTCCGAACGTCGCTGGCAGTTCGGGCAATGGTGGCGGTGGGATCCTCAACGAGTTCTCGACACTCAATCTCGATGGAGTCACCATTCGCAATAACCGATCCGGCAGCGGCTCCTTCGGAGGAGATGGAGGCGGAATCTATACGGTTGTGGGCACAACAACCATCGACAACAGCACCATCACGCAGAACACAACCGGCAACGGCACGATTATCGGCGGAGACGGAGGAGGGGTGGCTTCGCTCACTTCGACGACCACGATTCGCGACAGCGTGATTAGCAATAACCGCACCGGCGACGGTGGGTCCGGGACAATTAACGCCGGTGATGGCGGCGGAATCTCAAGCGCCAGCGCCGAAATCACCCGCAATGGCTTCTTGACTGTCCTTCGCACAACGGTCAGCGGAAATGCCGTCGGCACCACCCAGCGCGGCGATGGCGGAGGAATCATCACTCACGATGAGCGCTTCGTTCTGGAAGACTCCATGATCTCCGGCAACACCGCATGGCGCGGAGGAGGAGTGTTCCTCAGCATCGCGCGGTCATCGAGCCTCGTGGACACAACGATCTCGGGCAACACCGCGACGGCCGGCGGCGCGGGCGGACTCTACGTTACCACGAGCTTTGACCAGTTGATCTCCGGCACGACCATCTCCGGCACAACGATCTCCGGGAACCAAGCGCCGAACTCCGGCTCCTTCGATGGCGGTGGCGGAATCATCAACCAGGGAGAGATTGAGTCCATCATCAACTCGACCATTTCGGGCAACACAACCAACTCGGTGGGCGGGGGGATTGCCAACTACGATAACATTAACCGCATCGTGAATACCACGATTGCCGGTAATACCGGCAGCAATGGCGGCGGGCTGTTCCACATGCTGTTCTCCAATTTCACTCCCGTCATTGGCGATTTGCGGAACACCATCCTCGCCGACAACACCGCGACGAACACTCTCAACCACGACTTCGTTCAGTTGGGGACGTTGACCACGGCCGTCAACAACCTGCTCGAAACTCGGTCCGGTCACTCGATCGTCAATGGGACAAACGGCAACAAGGTCGGCGTCGATCCGCGGCTCGCCTCTCTGGGGGACAACGGCGGGCCGACCCGAACTCACTCGCTACTCACCGGCAGCCCCGCGATCAACGCGGGCATCAGTACCGGGGCGCCGAGCACCGATCAGCGCGGACTTCCGCGGCCATCAGGTGGCGCTGTGGACATCGGTGCGTTTGAAGTGCAGAACACAGCACCCGTGGCGACCAACGACAGCTACAGCACCAACGAGGACACGATACTGACCGTCTCCGCGCCTGGCGTGTTGGGCAACGACACCGACGCGGAAGGAAACCCGCTGACTGCGGTTCTGGTCAGTAGCACTTCAAACGGTTCGCTGATTTTCAACGCGAATGGCTCGTTCACTTACCGGCCGCGGTTTAACTTCAACGGCACCGACTCGTTTACTTACCGGGCACGAGATGGAGTCAACGACAGCAACATCGCGACCGTCACCATCACCATAAACGCGGTGAACGATGCTCCGCGACCCACTCCCGTCATCACTCGGATCACGACTTCCGAGGATGTCGCGGTAGAGGGCCAGTTGGCGGCAGTCGATCCCGAGGGCGATCCGTTCACATTCTCCAGTCCGCCGGAGTTCGCCCCACAGAACGGGACCGTGACGGTCAACTCGAACGGAACCTGGACCTACACACCGAATTCCAACTTCTTCGGGACGGATGTCTTTGGTTATCGCGTGACCGATGACAAGGGGGCTTCCGATGTCGGGGCGGTGGAGATTACCGTCACTTCGGTGAACGATGCACCGGTCGCGGTGAATGACACTTACAGCGTGGATGAGGACGCAACGCTCTCGATTTCCGTCAGTCCGGTGACTCGACTGCGAATGGTGAGCGAACCGGGCGACTTTATCGGCCAGGGGTTGACCTACGACTTCAATCCGACCAACGCGACGTTCTCAGCGCGTCAGAACTTCGACAACGGCGTATCGCTGAGTGTGGACCCGCCGGCGCTGGGCGAGTTCTGGTTCCTCGACTTCGCCGCGGCGAACGAGGCGTTGCTCTCCGCGGGCATTTACCTCGACGCGATGCGGTTCCCGTTCCAGGACCCGGGTCATCCGGGTCTGAACGTGTCGGGGAACGGCCGTGGATCGAACACACTCACCGGTCAGTTCACGGTGTTTGATGTGAACTTCAGCGGCAGCACGGTGACTCGCTTCGCGGCCGCGTTTGAGCAACATAGCGAAGGGAACACGCCTGCACTGATCGGCTGGGTGATGTTCAATTCGACCTTTGGAGCAGGCGGAGGAGTGTTGGCGAACGACACCGACGTTGAAGGCGATTTGTTGCTCGGCGCGACACTGGTCAGCGGCCCGTCGAACGGCTCGCTCACGTTCAACGGGGACGGAACCTTCAGTTACACGCCCAACGCCAACTTCAACGGCACCGACAGCTTTACTTACCGGACCAATGACGGGCGGGCCGACAGTAACATCGCCACGGTAACCATTACCGTGAACGCCGTGAACGATGCGCCTGTCGCGACCAACGATAGCGCAACGACGGACGAGGATAACGCGGTCACGATTCCGGTTTTGACCAACGATAGCGACGTGGACGGCGATACTCTCACCGTCTCCTCAGTCACACAGGGCACCAACGGAAGCGTGACCATCAACTCCAACGGCACGGTGACCTACACGCCAAACGCAAACTTCAACGGCAGCGACAGTTTCACTTACACCATTAGCGACGGCAACGGCGGGACCGCAACCGCGACCGTGAACGTGACTGTGAATGCCGTTAACGATGCGCCCGTCGCGGTGGGCGACAGCGCCACGACTGACGAAGACACGGCGGTGACCATCGCGGTGCTGGGTAACGACACGGATGTGGAGGGTGATGCGCTGACTCCGATTATGGTGAGCGGCCCGGCTCACGGCTCTCTCACGCTGAACGCGGACGGATCATTCACTTACACGCCAGCCGCCAACTACAACGGCTCCGACAGCTTCACCTACAAAGTGACCGACGGCGCGCTTGAGAGCAACACCGTTACCGTCTCGCTGACCGTAACGGCGGTGAACGATGCCCCGGTTGCGGAGGATGATCTTTACACCACCACGCAGGGCACTCCTCTGGCCGTGGCGGGTCCAGGTGTGCTCGTCGGTGACAGCGATGTGGACGGCGATTCACTCAAGGCAGAACTCGTGACCGGCCCAGCTCACGGAACGCTGACCTTGAACGCTGACGGTTCGTTCGTCTACACGCCGACTGCTGACTACACCGGCAGCGACTCGTTCACCTATCGAGCTGGTGATGGAAGTCTCGGCGACCTCGCCACAGTGACCATTCAAGTAACTCCGGCCCCGGCCACGGAGGGGAAGATTACCGGCGGCGGGCACCTCCACAACGACGCGAAGTTCAACATCTCCGCGAAATCGCAAGAGGTGAATGGGAAGCTGGTCTTCTCAGGCGAATTTTCCTTCCGCGACAACAAGCGAGACATCGACCTCCAGAGCACTTCAATCACCTACTTGCGAGTGGAATCGGACGGCAGCCATGCGACAATCCGCGGGACTGCGAAGGTGAACGGCACGTCCGGCTACACGTTCACGGTGTATGTGTCGGATCACGGGGAGTCGGGCCGCAACGACACCTTCCGCATCGTCATCACCGGGCCAAACGGCTTCGCCTACGACAGTTCGGAATTCACCGACAACGACCGGCTCGATGGCGGAAACATCCAGATCCACAAGAAGCGGAAGTGTTAGCGTTCCGGCTTTTGACAGACAAAAGCAAGACCGGCTGAAGCCGGGACTCCAACAGAAGCACTTGATTTTGTTGGAGTCCCGGCTTTAGCTGGTCTTCACTCTGCACCTGAAGACGAACCGGCAGCACTTTAGCGTTTCAGGGAAGGTGTATCAGCGCTAGCATTTCCAACGAGCCGCGACCGCCAGGGAGCGGGCTTACTTATTCCCGCTCCCTGGCGGTCGCGGCTCGTTAATCCACCAATCACCATTTCGTCTGGGCGATACCGGCACGCGGGCGGATGCGTTATGATGTGCGGCGGAGATCGCGTGTTCGCGGATTGTCACACTCCGCGAAGAGTGGTTTGGGCCGCGTCCCTCTGGTGACACGTTCGGAATCGCAACCGAATCTCCCCCGATCACGCCCTTCAATCTGGCACGGGCACGGTCATGACCACGCCTTCCCGCCACCGCCTCGTGACCGGCATTCGCCGATTCACGCGCATCGTCTCGATTGCGGTCATTGGATTCGGCACTCTGCTTTTGGCTGGCTGGGCGCTGGATGTCGCCAACTTGCGAAGCCTTCTTCCCGGCGTGTGGCCGACGGTGGTTGTTGCGGTTCTGGTGTCCGCGGCCGTGATCTGGTGGAACGCGGTCTGGCTTGATCGCGCGGAGCGGCTTCGCAGGCGAGCAGAGCGCAGACTGGCTGCTCAGTATACCGCCACCCGTGTACTTGCAGACTCTCCGCGCCCGGCGGAGGCTGTTCCCGAACTCCTTCGCGCGGTCTGTCAAAGTGTTGGCTGGGAACTCGGAGCGATGTGGCGTGTGGACCCGCGAAACGGCTCGCTTCGCTGTAGCGACCTCTGGCACGATCCTACGTCCAACCTTACCGAGTTCGCGGAACTGTCTCGGCAACTCTCGTTCGCTCCTGGAAGCGGACTTCCCGGCCGAGTTTGGGCGAGTGGGGAGCCAGCGTGGATTCCTGATGTCACACGCGATCCAAACTTCCCCCGCGCACCGGTCGCGCAGCGCGTCGGCTTACGCGCGGGTATTGCCTTCCCCATTACCGTCGGCGGGGAAACTCTCGGCGTGATGGAGTTCTTCAGTCGGGAGGTTCAGGAGTCGGATGAGGACTTGCTCCGAGGGTTTACCGCCGTCGGCAGTCAGATCGGCCAGTTCCTCAAGCGGGAACGCGCGGAGGAGGAGGCGGCGTTCGAGCGTCACTTGCTTCACAGCTTGCTCGACACCATCCCGGATAGCGTCTACTTCAAGGACGAACGCAGCCGGTTCATTCGCGTTAGCCGGGCGATGGCCGAACGGCACGGCCTGGGCGATCCGGCCTCCGTGATCGGCAAGAGCGACTTCGACATCTTCACGGAGGAGCACGCCCGGCCCGCGTTCGACGATGAGCAAGAGATCATGCGCTCGGGAGAGCCGGTTGTCGGCAAGGAGGAAAAGGAAACCTGGTCCGGCCGCGAGGATCAATGGGTTCTCACCACGAAGATGCCTCTGCGCGATACGAGCGGAAAAGTCGTCGGCACCTTCGGTATCTCGCGTGACATCACCAAGCGCAAGCAGGCCGAGGAGGCTCTGAGGAAAAGCGAGGAGCGGTTCGCGCTGGCCGTTCGCGGATCGAGTGACGGCATCTGGGACTGGGACGCCCTGACCGGTGAGATTTACTATTCCCCACGATTCAAGGAGTTGCTTGGTTACACCGACGATGATCCACAGTTCGGCAACTTCAAGGACCGGCTCCACCCGGAGGACCGCGAGCGCGTGTTGCAGATGATGCGCGATCACCTCAAGCGGCGCTCGGACTATGACGCGGAGTTCCGGCTACTCACCCAAACAGGCGCTTACCGCTGGTTCCGCGCTCGCGGGCAGGCTGTCTGGAACGATGCGGGGCGAGCGACTCGCATGGCTGGCTCGATCAGCGACATCACCGACCGCAAGCAAGCCGAGCAGGAGCTGGTCGAAGCCAACCGGGTGGCTCAGGCCGCTACGCGCGCGAAGAGCGAGTTTTTGGCGAACATGAGCCACGAAATCCGCACTCCGCTCAACGGCATCATCGGCATGACCGAACTTGCGCTCGACACCAACCTCACGCCCGATCAACGCGAATACCTCTGGCTCGTCAAGTCATCTGCCGACCACCTGCTCACCGTAATCAACGACGTTCTCGACTTCTCCAAGATCGAAGCCGGAAAGCTCGACCTGGAGTGCATCGACTTCGATCTGCGCGATACGCTCGACGACACCATCGCCACTCTCGCTGTTCGCGCACACAAGAAGGGGCTAGAACTCGCTGGCCATGTCGCTCCGGATGTGCCCGCGGCTCTCTCCGGCGATCCCCACCGGCTCCGACAAGTGATCGTCAACCTCATCGGCAACGCGATCAAGTTCACCGAACGGGGGGAAGTCATCCTCCGCGTCGAAGTGATCAGTCATCAGTCATCAGTGATCAGTGACAACAAGCCGGCAGCGCCTTCTTCACTGATCACCGATCACCGATCACTGATCACTTTGCATTTTGCGGTGCGGGACACAGGTATTGGGATTTCGCCCGAACAGCAAGCGAAGTTGTTCCAGGCGTTCTCGCAGGCGGACACTTCCACCACGCGCAAGTATGGCGGCACCGGGCTGGGGTTGGCGATCTCCGCGCGGCTCATCGAACTGATGGGCGGCAAAGTGTGGCTGGAGAGCGAAGAGGGTAAGGGGAGCACGTTTCACTTCACCGCGCGGTTTGCTCCTGCCCAGAGGCCGCTATTGCGACCAGCACTCGCCGACCCGGAACGCATGCGAGGGTTGCCCGTCCTTGTGGTCGATGACAACGCGACCAATCGGTTCATTCTCGAAGAGATGCTGACGAACTGGGGAATGAACCCGACCGCTGTCGATGGCGGACCGGCGGCACTCGCGGCGCTGGAACGCGCACGAGACGCCAAAACGCCGTTTGCCCTGGTGCTGCTCGATGCGATGATGCCCGGAATGGACGGATTTGCGCTCGCCGAACGGATCGCCCGCGACCCGGAACTCGTCAGTGCCACTCTCATGATGCTTTCGTCCGCCGGTCAGCGCGAGGACGCGGCCCGATGCCGGGCGCTGGGAGTTCAAACGTATCTCACCAAGCCGGTTCGCCAGTCCGCGCTACTCGATGCCATCATGACAGCACTCGCCCCGGCTGGAACCGTCCTGGACAGCGCTCCGGTGGACCGCGCCGGATGGGGAAAGTGCGCGCGGAGCTTACGCGTACTGTTGGCCGAAGACAACGCGGTCAACCAGAAGCTCGCGGTCCGGCTCCTGGAGAAACGCGGGCATCATGTGACCGTGGTCGGCAACGGCCGGGCGGCGGTCGAAGCCCTCTTTGGGCAGGAGACAGGAGTCGGGAGTCGGGAGTCAGGAATCAGGAATCAGGAATCAGGGAAAGCGGGTTCTGGTTCTTCCCTGACTCCTGACTCCCGACTCCCGATTTCTGAACTGACTCCTGATTCCCGACTCCTGACTCCCGAACTGTCTTCTGCCTTCGACGCGGTGCTAATGGATGTTCAGATGCCGGAGATGGATGGGTTGGAGGCGACCGCGGTGATTCGCGAGCGTGAGAAGTCGACCGGCACGCACATTCCCATCATCGCGATGACCGCCCACGCTATGAAAGGCGACCGCGAACACTGTCTGCAAGCGGGGATGGATGGCTACGTGTCGAAGCCGCTGAAGCCCGAAGAGTTTTTCGCCGTGTTGGAAGGACTGGTTCCCGCTGGAGGCGCGCCTCCGGCTGACGAGCCAACAACCTCGCCGAATAGCCAGGCGCTCGACAGCGCCAAACTCTTGAAGCGGATTGATGGAGACAGGGAACTGCTCGGCGAGTTGATCGAGCTGTTCCTCGACGAGTCACCGAAATTAATGGGAGCGATTCGCACTGCGGTCGCCGCGAAGGACGGCGAGCGGCTGCGAGTCTCGGCTCACACACTCAAGGGATCGGTGGGCGTCTTTGCGGCAACTCCGGCTCATGACGCAGCGGCCCGACTGGAAGCACTCTCCCGTGATCAGAACTGGGTCGAGGTCGAGCCTGCGTTGAGCAAACTGGAAGTTGCGATCCGTGACCTGCAAATAGCGCTGACCGAACTTCGCGCGGGAATGACAGTCACGTAGGACAGGCATCTTGCCTGTCTCTTCGTAGGACAGGCATCTTGCCTGTCTCTTCGTAGGACAGGCATCTTGCCTGTCTCTTCGTAGGACAGGCATCT
>JAKEEV010001246.1 GCA_022616395.1 Planctomycetia bacterium
ATTGTCATCATCACGGGAAGCAGTGGGCTGATTGGAGCCGCGGCCGGTTCGCGGCTTGATCGCATGTACGAAGCGATCGGGTTCGACCGGCCGGGCGCGCCGCACCCTCCCGCGGAAGTCGAATGCATCGACTTCGACGTGACTTCAGACGAGAGCGTTCGAGATGGATTGCGGAAAGTGCGCGAGAGGCACGGAGACCGAATCGCATCCGTGATTCACCTCGCGGCGTACTACGACTTCAAGGGAGAACCGAGCGATCAGTACGAAGCGATCACCGTTCGAGGAACCGAACGGCTGCTCCGCGGGCTGAAAGACTTCCGGGTCGAGCAGTTTGTCTTCTCCAGCACGATGCTTGTTCACGCTCCGTGCGAGCCGGGTCAGAAGATCAACGAAGACTGGCCGATTCACCCGACGTGGCCGTACCCGGAATCGAAGGTCCGGGCGGAGAATGTCATCCGCGCTGAACGCGGAAACATCCCGGTTGTCATGCTCCGGATGGCGGGCGTCTACGACGATCTGTGCCACTCGATCCCAATCGCCAATCAGATTCAGCGCATCTACGAACAGCGATTCACCAGTCACTTCTACCCCGCGTCCAAAGCTCGCGGGCAGGCGTTCGTTCACCTCACTGACCTGGTGGATGTATTCCCGCGCCTGATCGAACGGCGCGCTCAACTCCCGCCAGAAACGGTCCTGCTGATCGGAGAACCAGAGACTGTGCCTTACGGAGAGTTGCAAGCGACTCTCGGCCGGTTGATTCACGGAAAACCGTGGACGACTTATCGCGTACCGAAGGCGCTTGCCAAAGTCGGAGCGTGGGTCCAGGATCATCTGCCGTTCGGCGGCGAGTCATTCATCAAGCCGTGGATGATCGACCGGGCCGAGGATCACTACGAACTGGACATCAGCCGCGCGCGCACCTTACTCGGGTGGGAACCGCGGCTGAACCTTCGGGGCACCTTACCCCTGATGGTGGACGCCCTGAAGCGCGATCCGGTCAGGTGGTACCAAGAGAACAAGCTCGAACTCCCGAAGGCGCTCCCACAGTTGGCCGCAGCAGGGGCCGAACGCTGACTTCGGAGTGAATCATGCCTGACCGCGACCCGAACACACCGCCGGGATGGAGCTACAACCCCGCGTCCTGGCCGCAGCGGCTTCCGATCATCATCGCCGCGGTGATCGGATTCGCGATTGCGATGTATTTGGCTCTCTACCAGTGGCGCGTGTTCGATACGGTGTACGAGCCGTTCTTCGGAAACGACAGCCACGTCATTCTTCGCGAATCGGCCGTGTCCCAGCATTCGCGCGCGATCTTCGGTGTGCCGGATGCCTTCCTCGGCGCACTCGGTTACCTCGCGGATGCAATCGCGGGCGCAATTGGCGGAGTGCGCCGGTGGAAGACAATGCCGTGGTTGGTGGTGCTCTTCGGTATCTTCGTCGGTCCGCTTGGAGCAATCAGCGTTCTGCTTGTGATTCTTCAACCGTTCAGCGGCGGGTGGTGTACGCTGTGCCTGCTCATGGCTGTGATTTCGGTCGTGATGATCGGACCGGCGATGGATGAGGTGCTGGCAAGCCTTCAGTATGTGCGCGCGGAACAGCGCGCCGGACGGTCGGCTTGGCGGGCATTCTGGGGCTTGGGCGAGCGACAACCGGCTCCGCAACTGGGAATGACGAGGGAGTGAGATCGTGTGGGCGCAACTCGTCGCATTCGCGCTGGGAGTGTGGCTGACGGCCGCGCCACAGACATTGGGCTACACCGGCCCGGCGCGCGTGAACGATCACATCTTCGGGCCGCTCGCTGCGACCGTCGGCTTGATCGCGGCATTCCAGGTTACGCGGTCCGTGCGCTGGTTGAATTTGCCGTTTGGGATGTGGTTGGGTCTGGCCCCGTGGCTGTTTGGCTACGGATGGCCAGAATTGGTGAACAGCACACTCGTCGGCTTGGCGCTGACCGGGCTGGCGTGTGTTCGCGGAACGGTTGAGAGAGCATTCGGGGGCGGCTGGCAAGCGCTCTGGACTCCCGATGCGACCCACGAAGCGGCCCCGACCGCGTGAGTCGGGCAGGCATCTTGCCTGTCAGAAGCAATGACAGGCAAGATGCCTGTCCTACGAAGACCAGGGCGGGTTCAGGCCGCATCGGACGCCTTGATAAGGCGTTCCAGTTTCGCCAGCAGTGTCTTGCGGTTGCGGTGGGCGCGTTCGTACTCCGCGACTCGGCTCAGTTCGTCTTTCGACAACCCATTGGCTTTTTCCAGCACGTCGGGAATGGTCAGCTCATCGTACTCCGCGATCGGCACTTCCAACCCCGGCTCGAACGCGGGCGCAGCGGCCGGTGTGGCCTCGCTCTCGAGTTCTGTCAGGGCATCGGTCATGTCTTCGAGTGCTTCGTCGCGTGTCATCGTGTCGGAGATGTCCGTATCGGAGTCCACGTTCTGCTCGTCGCCGGCTGGCTCGTAAGGGTTGCCGTGAGCGGAATCTCCGTCGCGCATGTCGGTGTCGTTCCGCGCGCTGCGCTGGGGTTGCGGATGGGGGGTGTTGAGTTCTTTGACCATCGTGGGTTCCTCTTCGCTCACGTCCGCGAAACTGGTAAGGGCGGGGGCACGTCCGCAGCGTGAAGTTCATTGTTTTGAGCAGCAGCTCGATCCGTGAGGGTCGTCACTGTATCGGATAACTGCCCGCGACTGTCTCGACCCTTCGCCACCGCGGTGCCGATGCCGCCCGCTTCGGGCAAGGCTTGCCGATTCACGCACGAGAAAATTGCTGACATCAAGTTCGGACACAACCCCTGAGTCGCGACCGCGAGCTTCGCGGGCAGACCGAGTACAACTTCCGCATCCCCGCGCGCGCAGGCGGCGAGAATCTTGCACGCGGCCGTCTCAGCGCTCATCGAGAAGCCAGGGATTGCACTCCCAAGCGCAAACCACGCGTACTCTTCCTCGTGTCGGCCCTTGAACTCCGCATTCAGGTGGCTGCCGGTGCGCATCAAGCCGGGGCAAACAGTCGTGACCACGATTCCGTGGCGGGCCAACTCCACTCGTAAGCCCTCAGACAGCCCGACGAGCGCGAACTTGCTCGCCGTGTATGGAAGCAAGTGAGGCACCGCGATCTTTCCGCCGATCGACGAAATATTCACGATGCGCCCGGCCGCGCGGGCCTTCATCTCCGGCACCACTTCCAGAATCGTGTAGAGGGCGGCCCAGAAGTGCGTTTGAAGCGCTTGCTCGAAGTCCTCTTCCAGCATCTCCTCCATCGGACCGACTCGAATCACTCCGGCGTTGTTGACAAGCACATCGAGGGGGCCATTGCGCTGCCGGGCCACCGCGATGAACTCACGCACGCGGTCGCGCTCGGTCACGTCGCATTCAATCGCGACAACGCGCGCCCCGCGCGCGGCCAGATCACCGACCGCGCGCGCCAACTCATTCGCATCCCGACTACAGATCGAAAGCCGCGCACCCGCGTCGGCGAGTTGCCGGGCCAGCACCAACCCCAATCCACGCGAACCGCCAGTTATCACGACGTGTTTGTTGTGGAAGTCGTAGCGAGGCTTCAGAGCGCGATACATAAGGTATCCACCAACACCAAGTGCCCCAAGCAAAAGCGTGCGATTCATGATTACCCTCCAAAAAGCGCATCTCCATTCTGCCTTGATCGTGTCTGGATCTCGAAGAATGTCTCGTTCGGCTCTTTTGAGGCAGTCAGGTCGGTGCAGGTGAGGCCGTCTTGGGCACACCTTCGGACCGGGCAGCGACGGGAATGCCGTCAGAGGCCCGGTGTCGCCAGACATCAATCAAAGCGACAGTGACAACCAACACGCACGGCCCAAGCACCATTCCCGAAACACCGAAGACCGCCAGACCGCCGATAAACGCGAGCAGAGTCGGGACAGGATGCATCCGCATCCGGTCGCCGGCGACGCACGCGTAAAGGTAGTTGCACACCGGGCCGCCCATGAGCACTCCCCAGGTGACCAGAGCGATAGCCGCTCCCCAGCGGTCGACTGTCACCAGGTACACTGCCGCCGGGAGCCAGACCAGAAACGCGCCGACAAACGGCAGGACGCTGAGTACGAACATCACCACGCCCCACAACACCGGGGCCGGCAAGCCGAGCGCCCAGAACATCAAACCCCCCGTGGCGGCCTGGAGGACGGATGTCAACAAGGTGCCGTAAACGGTGGCGTGAATCGCATCCTCGGCTCGGCCGATGATCCGATCGGATCCATCTGGTGCAAGCGGAATCAGGCTACGGACGCCGGCCAGCAGATGGTGGCGATCATGGAAACAGAAGAACAAGACGAACACCGCGACAAGCGCCTGCACCAGTCCACCCAGTGCTCCCTGAACGAAGCCAAGTGTCCGTGCGGCCAGTTGCCCAATCAGTTCTCGCACTCGCGCCTCAATCTCGGCTGCCTCGAGTTGCGCGATCCATTCGCCCAGATAGGGCACGCGGGCCACTACTTCCCGCCATTTGCCGTCCGAAGTCTGCTCGCGGACTGTGTCGGCGGCTCGCGTGGTCTCCGCGGCAAGTTGGGCGGCGACAAGAGCGACGGGGATCGCGATCACGAGAACGACAATCGCCGTACTGAGTCCGGCCGCCCAGTTCGGATTTTTCACCACCCGCGCGATCCGGCGATGGAGGGGAAGGCCGACGAGAGCCAGAGCAACGGCCCACGTTACACCGGGAAGAAATGGAGCGACGAGCAGGTAACACAGGTACACGCCAACCACTGTCAAACCCGCCAGCGCCGCAATTCGCGGCCACTCGGAGCGGATCGAGCGATCGGGTCGCGTGTGAGTCATTACCAACTCCGTTTGTCGGCACGAATCATTCAAGTGGGCTGTGCTGAGGGTGAACTTCCAACGCTCCCTCGCGGTCGCGGCTCGTTGGGTCGTTGAGATGGCAGTGGAGAAACGAGCCGCGACCGCGAGGGAGCGGTTGCTTATCTACTCGCGGCGAATTCACTCGTTATCTTGAGCCTTTTTCTCATCGTCCTTCTTGTCGCGCTGCTCGTCCCGCTGCTCATTGGGTTTGGGCTTCTTTGTCGCGGTGCGCAGGTCGTCTCGCGGGCGCGCCTGTTGTGAACCCGTGTCGTGTGTATTCTGCCTGCCCTTGTCTCGTTGATCGGACATGATGGATCTCCTCTCGTGTCGCATTCCCGGAGGTTGTGGTGCAACACTGGTGCCGTCGGAAGGCCAGACCCGAACGGAAATCGTCACAGCCGCAAGAAGTTGCTCCGGGGTTTGTGTTCTTCGCATCGGAAGCAGACAGCAGCTACATCAACGGCGAGATTCTCACTCTCCATCGGTGGCGAAGTCCGCGGGATGGTACGGGTGCTGCCAAACTCAGCTATCCGCGATGCTCGACGGCCGAGCGGTCCGACTGCTTCCCGGCGGAACAATCCGGCGCGCAAATTGCAGTTTTTCTCATTCGGGATACGGCTTCAGGGTCGGGTTCCGTGATCCCGCGCTGTTTCCCTCGGGATTACGCTCGGTCCGGCTGACCCGGACATCGCGACACCAACTGTTGATGTTCCGCCGAGCGAGTGACGGCCGAACCGCTGTCGCCGTTCCTCGCCCGGCGTGATTTCGCGGACAATCCCCCTCGCAAGCCAATAAATAGCCTCCGAGGGCAATCGCGTTATGCGCCGGGCTGTGAACTGCGGTGGGGGATGAAATCGGAATCAGAATTTGGCTCGATGGCTCAATCGCTGGCGGATTTTGCTTGAACTGGCTCTCGCTTGTGATGACCTACAGCGGATGTGGAACACACCTCATCCAGAGGACAACTGCGACACACACGCAAGACGAACTGCCGACCGGACTCGCAGTGGTTAAACACCGGTTCGGGGTCGAACGGAACAACGCGTTGTGCGCCCAACTCAACGGGTCAGCGCTTCAGCGCTGTGAAGCGGTTGCATTGCACACGGCACAACGCTCACCTGTGCGCATCGGAATGAAAGCTCCACACTCGCGAGGCTACGCCCATGACGGACACGAACAACTCCACGACAACCACGATGACCGATGTGAAGACGGCAACCCACACGCCGACTTCCGAGTTCCCGTTGCAACGACCGCACCCGGATTGGGACAGCGACGTGAATGCCAAACTTGGCGTTGTGCTGCTCCAACTTCAGCGAGCGGCGGAAGCGGTGGACGAGTTTGTCGACCAGAACGATATTCCAGCCGGGATGATTCGGGAGGGTGGGGAAGAGTTCGCCGAACGGCTGAGGTTCGTTTCGCGCCTCATCCAGGAACAACTCTGCTTCATCGGTGGCTCACGCTACATGACCAACGAGGAACACGCCCGCTGGCTGGCTGGAGAGCAGGTCTTCAACTGGTGACTTCTCAATTCGAGAAACGAAACAGGCTGAGATCACTCCCAGCCTGTTCGCGTTCCCGCGTGGGATGTTAAGAGGAGCTTGTCTCGTCGGGCAGAAGTTGGTCGGGGTGCGACAAGTCCACTTCCTCCTGGCCCGCGAAGTAGCATCGCATGCGCTGGCCGCAACATACGGGCCACCCCTCGCGCCTGTAACGAAGCAGATCGTCGGCGGTGAACAATTCAGTCTGACCGCATGTCCGACACCGAGACACAAACATCTGCGGTTTTTGGGGAGGAGTGGGAGCGGACTCGACCATCAGAACACCTCACGGGGGATTTTAGCCTACTTCGCCCCCGGCGGTTCCTCTGTCGGGAAATCGGTGGTCTGCTGTCGGGAATTACCCTGCGGTGGCGCGGGAAGGTTGTGTGCCAACTGGTCGAGGATATCGAGCAAGTCGTGTGGATCGACCGGCTTGACCAGATGCAGGCTGAACCCGGCCTCCGCCGTCTGTCGGCGCGCCTCCTTGTCGCCCATCGCGGTCACGACGGCGAACAAGACCGGATGCCCGGCCGCTTGCTCCCGGAGGCGTGCGAGCAACTCGATGCCGTCCATGCGCGGCATCCTCAGGTCGATAAGGCAGACGTGGGGATCGAATTCCTGAGCCACGCTCAGGGCCGATGGGCCATCGTAGCACGCCCGAGCGTCGAATCCGACCAGAAGTAGGAGTTCGACGGCTGTATCAGCCACATCCGGATTATCATCGACATAGAGAACACGCAGTCGCGTGGGTTCGTTCATCAGTGGTTCCCAAACCGGGCTTTGTGGTGGTTCGCAACTCGCGTGCCGGTGTCAAGCCAGACGGGCGACTCGGAGTGCTCTCAGGAACCGCAAGATTGTTGGGGAGACCCTGGAAAGCGAAAGCCCAGACGTGCAAGGTACCGGAGCCGCGGAATCAGCCGGTACGTCCATACAGCAACTCGGTCTACGTCACTAACTCCCCGACAATCGTGTCCAGAAAAGCGTTCACGAGCAACTCCGGCACCGATTCGGGGACATACGTTGACTGGAACAGGAGGTCGCCGCGAAAGCGGTTGATGAGGAGCGTCAGACCCATCGGCGGCCAGGTCGAGGCACAAGAATACACCTCCTCGACGCAGGAGCCACAAAAGCGCTCGCCCAGCGCGTCGAGCGAGCCGAAGTACGCGTACCACAGCGAATACCCACTTCGCATCAGTCGACGCACCGACAATCGAGCGAATCGCTCGCGGAGGAACGCGCCAGGCGTCTGGAAGAAGTTCGCAAGCTGCACTGTTCCCAGGTCGGCGTCGGTCTCCAGCTGGTGCCGGAACTGCTCGTGCAGCGTCCGCGTTAACACTTCGCGGTCGGGGAGGGCTTCCGGTTGGACAAAAATCGGCACCACCGATGCAAGGGTTTGGAACACAGGCCGCGTGGTGCCGGGCGGGGCAAGATCGACGCCAATCCCGGCGACCAAGTTGCGCCTCATACCGGTCTCGCTGGGCTGACACTTCTCAAGCGCTCGGAAAACGCTCCCCAACAGCGCCATCGACAAGCTCGGAACTCCGCATGTCCGAATCACGCGCTGTTCCAGAGCGCGTAGATCGGCTCGCTCCAGGCGCCTGGTTGCAATGCGAAACTGCACTGCTTTCGCCGACGGCTTCGCTGAGTCTTGCCCCAGTGTGGCCGGCGCTGCGCGCAATTTGCGGAATCGGACGTTGAGCGTCCGCAGAGCGGCCTTCAGCCGACGCCAGCGTGAGAATCGTCTGAGGTGTTCGGCCAGGAGATCGGGCAGAGCCGCGCGCTGTTTGGCCTCCGCGCTGGGTTCGGAGAGTTGGTCGAGTTCGCGGAGCAGCGGGATCGCGTCTCCGTTGTCCATGAGCGCGTGGCTGTACTGCATCAGGAACACATCACGCCCGTCGGGTCGGTGGAGCAGGTCGAACCGGATCGGATCCGCGCTGGCCAAATCGCCGGGGTTGCCGAGGAGCGCGTAAGTCAGGGTGATGTAGTCGGCCCCGCTTGGGCAATGCAGGCCGACGCAATGCCCAGCGCGCACTCCTGACCGAGCGAGGCGCGCCTGTCGTTCGGATCATGTGGTCCAACTGACCATACGAGACCGCGTCCGCTGAACCTGGGCCGAGGATAGCCGGTCGGGTCGGTTGTCGGCGTGCGGTTTCGCGGAAGACATCATAGAGGTTCATCGCGCGCGGCTCCTCATTCCGCGGCCGCCTACCGTCCTACTGCCTCTCCCATCGACCAGCACGAACCGACCACGCGTGCCGACGCCTGCGCGTACCGATCCGCGGACAAGCATTTCTCCACCGCCCACAGGTTCCGCACGCCTCGAACCTTGAGCGACCGCAACGGGATTTCGTAGTAACTCCCGTCTTGCAGATATTCCAGGGAGACACCCTCCTCGGGGTCCCAGGACTCGATCGGCCAGGTGCATCGGCACGCAGCGTCAGCAAACATCGCTCCGCAGCGCACATCGTCGGCGGTGAGAAGGTACTCTCCGCGAACCTGACCTCCGTCGCGAACACCGAGTTCGCCCGTTCGAGACACGCTCGCCTGGGCGAATTCCGGCATTCGTCGAAGGAACTCGACCACGGCCGCTTGCATCTCCAGAGCATCGCGCGTGACTTCTGCTGGTTCTTGTTGCTCACGCCAGTTGGCAGGAATCGGCACCGGGAGTTTGATGTACACCTCGTCGCTACGCGCTCCAGTGTCCACCCAGACGTTGGCGCATTGCCGGGGAAGCGATCCCTCCACAACCGCGTCACGAATCGCTCGCAGTATCCCCAATCCTTTCGGGAATGCGACCGCATCCGGCGGTGTTCCCCGCATCCGAAAGATCAATCCGCCCGCCGCGCGTCGATCCTCGTTCTGTACCAGAGACGAGGAGACGAGATTGACTACCTCCGCGGTCCCGGTCGCATCAATCACGGCCTTCGTGGGTAGTCGGAATTCGCCGGCTGGGCTTGATAACTCCAGCGCGCGGATTGTATCTGACTGGCGCACGACCCCGACCACGCGAGTCTCAGTCAGGACCGTAACCCGCCGATCCGACTCGACCCAGCCTTGCACAACAGCCTGATAGATGTCCGGGCACACGCTCAGAACCCAGGTCCGGCCCATTCTGCGTTTTCGGACCGATGAGTCGGCCTGCAACAAAGCGACAACCAACTCCTCCGCCAGCCCAGCGTTGAGCAACACGCCCGCCGAGTCGTAGAGACCGCCCAGCGTGTGGATGAGCGAGAAGGCGACCGTTCCGCCCAGTCGCGGACGCGCTTCGATCAGGCACACCTGCGCTCCAGACCGAGCCGCCGAAAGCGCGGCTGCCATGCCCGCGGCTCCTCCTCCAGAAACGGCCACGAACTCTCGACCGCCGAACTCGCCGCGATCGCGCACGCCCGCGTTCCCTCTCACTTGGCCACTCGCGCTAACCGCCGATCTCCGATCTTGCGGACCATGAACGCCGCGACCTTCTGCACCGAACTGAGATTGTCCGCGGTCAGTTCCTGCTGCTGCACCTTGACCCCGAACGTGGATTCCAGGTGGATCACCAGGCGCAGAATCTGCAGCGAGTCGAGCAGGAGAAACAAGTCGTCGCTGTTCTGGAACGCCTCGGGTGGGGTGTCGACCAGGAAGGTAGCCAGTACGAACTGCCGGACGCGGTCTTCGATCTCGATTGGTGTCATCATCGTGCCCCGATTTCGCGCCCGGTTAGCGCGCGGCATGCTTGAGGTTCTCCAGTACCACATCCAGATGCTGCTGGGCCGAGACTCGCATTGCCTCCAGCGCCTCAGTCTCGTCGGTTGCCCGCGGCGGTTCCGCGAGGCTGAAGTGGCCAAATGTGTCTGTTCCCCGAGCGAGCAGACCGGCGGGACGCCCATGCACCGGCCCGGCATCAGGAGTCACGAACCGAATGACGAAACCGACTCGTTTCTCGTCCGACAGGTTGGGGCTTGACCCGTGGGCAACGATGACCGGATGGGTGGCGAGTTCGTGTGCCCAGTTCCAGTGGAGGTGCATCTGCCGCACCTCGATGGTTCGCGGTTTGCCTCCCAGACGCACTTCCAGTTGGTCACACGCGGATCGATACCGTTGCGCTTCAACGACAGACAGAGCGGCCACTGGGAAGGCAAGCCCGTCACGGAGGTATCCATCCCGCTGTGCTTCGGTCAGCGCTTTTGGCATGAAGCACCGTCCTTGATCGGAGAGTTCGGCCTCTTGCTGATTCGCGGCGATTGAACACTTTGTTTGCTTGTCTCAGGCGATTCGCGCGTAGATTGCACCCTATCATCCACACGCGAACTCCCGTCGGCCCAGTCCACGCCGAGCGCGAACACGGCCCCGCTTGAACAGATTACCCAGTTTACCAGCATGATGCGCGCCAAGGCGGGGAAAATCCGCGCGTGAGCCAATCCGTCGTGGACTCCAGAGGAACTTGAGCGTTGAGTTGGTGAGCTGACTCGGCTTTTGGAAATGCGGACAACCGGCGAGTGGCGCGCTCGCACGCGATACTTGAGGAGCTTCTGAGGTCGGCGGACGCCCTCAGTTTTCGGCGCTG
>JAKEEV010000187.1 GCA_022616395.1 Planctomycetia bacterium
CCCTTCGGGGCGGAGAAAGACACCACGCGGAGCGTGATGGCTACTATGAAAGGCGAAGAGAAAGACACATCACGCGGAGCGTGATGGCTACTATGAAGCCTACTTCACCGGCTTGAGCACGATTTGCCGGAGGTCCATCACAGCGGCTCCGGGCTTGGTCTTGGCCTTCACCGTGAGCGAATGCCGACCAGCTTTCTCGATTTTCAGAGTGCCGACTTCACGAGCTTCAAAGTTCTGGAATCCACCGGTGTCCTTCACGGTGAACGTCAACTTTTCGTCGCCAACCGCGATTTCCACTTCTGCCCCGCCGCTGCCTTTTCCGCATCCTTGCAAAACCTCCACGGTGAACGAGCCTCCCTTTTCCACCGTGAAGTCGAAGGTTGCGTAGTCGTCCTTGTTCGTCCAGAAGCCGAGCGTGTTCTTGTGCGGCAGCGGCTCGAAGCGCAGTTGTACGCCTTTCACCAGACACGTTCGCGCGTGCATCGTGATGACGCCGCCCTTGTTCTGCGGATTCGGGCGGTAGTTCGGGTTGGTCGTGGGCATCTTCGCGCCGACTTCCTTCCGCCACTTGTGAAGTTCCTCGGTCAGCACTGCAGCGATCGCGGGGAGTTCGTTGATCAGGTTGCGACTCTCCGAGATGTCTTTCTTCACGTCGAAGAGTTCGCGTCGGCCGTCTTCGTAATACTCGATGAGCTTGTACTCCTTGTGTCGGATCGCGCCTCCGGGCCGCGAACCCTGGTTCGCGTAGTGTGGGTAGTGCCAGTAGAGTGTGCGCGTCTTCATCTTCTCGCCGCGGAAGATCGGCACAAGCGACCAGCCGTCGCGCTTCTCCCCAGCGACTTCGGGATTGTTCTTCGGGTCAACGGTCGCTTCGAGAATCGTGTCGAAGAGGTCGATGCTGCAAGCGAGTTCGTCCGTCGTTGTGCCCGCCTTGATCCGCGCGGGCCACTTCATGATGCACGCGACTCGCACTCCACCCTCGTAAAGAAATCCTTTCCCCTCGCGCAGCGGAGCGTTGAAGGTCGCGCCCGTTGGACCGCCTTCGGTGGTTGCAAGCCCTCCGTTGTCGCTGGTGAAGATGACGAGCGTGTTGTCACTGAGCTTCAGGTCGTCGAGCTTCTTCAGCACACGCCCCACCGCTTCGTCCATGCTCTCGACCATCGCCGCGTAGACCGGGTTACTCTGACTTCCTGCTTTTGGAGCCACCTTGTACTTGTCGAGGATCGCTTGCTTGGCGCGCAGAGGAGTGTGGACCGCGTAGTGAGTCAGAGACAGGAAGAACGGTTTGTCCTTGTTCTTCTCGATGAACTTTTCTGCTTCCAGCGCCAGCCGATCCGTGAGGTACTCGCCTGCTTCCGCCTTCTCCAGACCCGGCATCTTGCCAAGCTTGTTCTCGAATGGCGCGAAATAACTTCGCGCGGTGCCGGTCTGGTCGCCAGCGATGTTCACGTCAAAGCCCTGATCTTCCGGCAGGAATCCTTTGCCACCGAGGTGCCATTTCCCCATGAGCGCGGTGATGTATCCACGCTTCTTGAGCGCCTCCGCGATGGTGACTTCTTCCAGTGGCAGTTCGTTGCGGATCGCGGGGCGCTTGAGGCGCTGATCCGTGTTGTCCTTGCGACCGGGAATCCAGTCGGTGACGTTCATGCGCTGCGGATACCGGCCGGTCATGATGCTGGCGCGTGTGGGGGAGCACACCGGGCACGCGGCGTAGAAGTCGGTGAAGCGCAAGCCTTCCTTCGCCAGCTTGTCGACGTTCGGAGTCTTGTAGAACGTACTGCCGTAGCAGCCGAGATCGCGCTGGCCCAGGTCGTCGATCACGATCAGCACGACGTTGGGCTTCTCCGCGGCAAAAGTCGCAGAAAAGGAACCACACAGACACACAGCACACACAGACAGGCAGAAGAGACGCAACACGATGCACCCGCTTGAAAAGGAAAGGTGTGTGAAGTAAAGAAGAGAGTAACCGCAGAGCCGCAGAGACACAGAGAAGAAACCCGCGAGAAAGACAAGATCTGTGCCCGTGGCCTGTTTCTGCTTCCCCTCATCCGCATCCCATCGCCTTTCGCCTTCGCCCCGGTTGGGTTATGCGGCATTAATTTTGCAACCGGTGACTTTCGCCCGGTCGCGCGCCGCTCTGGCCGCATTCGTGCCGATTTGGCCGTACCCATTCCGGGCATTCATTCCGAGGGCCAGCCATGTTCGAGCAAATCCTCCCGTGGGCCGGGCTGGTGGTGGTGCTATTCCTTTGCCTGCCCATTTCGCCGATTCAGAAGTTGATCCTGGAAGTGAGCACCTGGTCGCTGCGACTGGGCATGATCGGCTTACTGGCTGCTGGTGTGTACTTATGGTTCAGGCCAAGCGAGTTGCCCTCCGGGGTGTCGGGTGTGTTGGCAGACTTCCCACGGTTGCTCTCTCTTCTGCCCGATCCGGGGTCGCCGGCCTTCGGCCTGTGCGCGGCCTGCCTTGTCGTGACGGTGTTCGTGCCGGTTCTCGCGGTTCTGGATGTGAGCCGAAAGTTGGCTGGTCGGCTCTGCCAGCTCCGCGCCCTCACCGCTAGCCCGGTCAAGCCACAAGCGGCGCGATCCGCCGAGCCGGTCCTGCCAACCGCTGACGAAGTCGCCGAGGAGGGCGTGCCCATCCTCAGACCAATCGAGCGCCGGACGGCGGCGGCGGCCATTGCTTCCGCCGCGCCCCGTCCCGCGCGCTGACTCTCTTTCTCGTTCAATTGACCAAAAACGGAGGTATTCATGGCCCGAACCCGTGGAATCAGTCCGACCCGACCAAGCGAGTGGTCCGCGGTCGGCATACGCGGCAAGGAGGGCCGACCTATGAGAGAAGATGAGAAAAACCAGATCCGAGTCCGCTGCCCGAACCCGGACTGCGAGATCGTTTATCACGTGGCGGTCGAGTTCGCCGGCAAGCGGGCGCGCTGCGCCGCGTGTGGGGCAAGAACACTCATCCCCACACGCCCCGTCCCTTCAACTCGGACGCGATCTCGTCCCGAAGTAACCGAACCGGTCCAACCGACAAAGCCAACGAAGCGCATGGAGGAAACTCCCCAGCGAACGACTGCTGTGAGTGCGGAAGTCCGTATCGGCTGCATCGGTCGCGGGCACGCCGGGAAGACGGCTCTGTTCCATGCCCTCAGCGACAGCCTCATTGGCGAGTATCTCCCGTCCGGGCTACATCTCGACGCGGCCGATCCCCGCGAGGTCGCCCAGATGATCCGGGAATCGGAAGAAGCCCAGAAGCTCCTGCACCGATCCGGCCTTCCTCCGACTCTGGAAGTGTCTCAGATCCGCTATTGCCTCTACGAGGGCGACCGGCCGCGTGTGGTTTGCCGGATGCGGGAAGTCATCGGACAGATCCTCACTCATACCGTGCCGGACTCGGGGCGGCAGTTGCAAGGCCACTACGTCGATTACCTGAAGAACCTGGTGAACGCGCACGTCCTTTGGGTCGTGGTTCCCTGCCCTCCGCCTGACCCTGGCCCGCGGGATCGGCGCAGATATGCCAACGATCTGCGCCTTACGCTGGCCTACCTCCGCGAAGCACTCCGATTGCGAACCCTGAAGCAACCGGCAACAGTCGCGCTTGTGCTGAGCAAAACAGATGCTTTGTTCCCCACGATGGAACAAGCACGCGAGGCACTGACAGACGCTGTGCTCTTCCGCGCCCTGGGTCCGCTCGCTCACCTGCTTCAACAATCCACGCACGTGTCCGATGCGGTCGTCGTTCCGGTGACCGCGTTCGGGTTCGGTAAGGCGGTGAGGCATGACGCGGGCGAACGGCATGAAGCGCCGGGATCGGCCGACGAGCCGTTCGGAGACGAACCAATCTGGCTCTTGAAAGAGGGCGAGTCGCCACACCCCTACAACCTCGACACGCTCTTCCTCTGGTCGCTGCTGCTGGGTCTTTTGAACCAGACCCCGCCCAACACCCAAATGAAACCGGAACTCGACACAATCTGCCGGATGCTCCGCGACGACCTGGAATCGGGCGAACCGTGGCTGGTGCCACTCAAGGGAGGAGTGAACCTCGCCTGAAGCAGAGAACAGGGCAGAGGTCAGAGATCAGAGGACAGAAGTCAGAAATCAGAGATCAGCGGAGCAGGATTAGGATTAAGAGGAGGATTTGGAAGAAGATTACGAACACGAACAACGAGTACGAGCAATCACAGAAAGCAACTCGGTCTTTGTCTTGTTCGTTCTCGTTCTCCTGCTCGTAATCTTCTTCCAAATCTCAATCCTCATCCTACTCCTACTCCTCTCTATCTCTGATCTCTGTCCTCTGATCTCTGCCCTCTGGTCTCTGCCCTCTGACCTCTGTTCTCTGTTTTCTGACTGAGGCGGAGCATTCGGAACCTGCGCGAAGATTTGAAGTGATTTCGGGGCAGGAAAAGTGTTGCTCACCCGGCTGACCAGACTATAATCGCACGCAGTTCTCACCAATACCCGCGCTCAACCGGAGACGCGGATGGTAGACAAAACCCCAATACGCCGTTCGGCCGACCAGGAACTCACACCAACCACCCTACCCCTCAACCGTTCGCGGCGCTGGTCCTGGTTGCTCCTGGCTGTTGCCCTTCTCGCGGGCGGTGCGTTCGCCGCTCCTCAGTTCAGTTCGTCCAAACAAACCGACAATACCCCGCTTGACAGAAAACTGAGCGTGATCGTCTGGGTTCCCGAGCGGGCCATCGAACCGCTTCTGATCGAGGAGCCTGGTATCCTGCCCGGCTCCGCGACCACTTCGAGTTGATTCGAGCCGTGCGCTTTGCTCACATAGCGGCGTCAGAGTCCGCAAAGAAGTAAGACAGTTCGCCCTTCATCGTTCACAGTTCGCCCACGTTCGTTTACCCTTCGCCCTTGCAGTTCTTTCTTCACAGCTCGCCCACGTTCGTTCGCCCTTCGCCCGTTGCAGTTTTCATCCGCGTTCGTTCGCCCCTCCTTTGAACTCAGGAGTAACCCCGCGAATCCGCGGGATCACCCTTCGACCAGTCAGAGTGCAGACACAGGCTGCATTCGTTCATTCCCTCTCAGGTCCGGAGGTGCTTTGTGAATGAGTTGTCTTCGGTTCCTCGTCGCCGGTTAGCGTTTACGCTGATCGAGTTACTGGTTGTCATCGCGATCATTGCCATTCTGATCGGTTTGCTTCTGCCCGCGGTGCAAAAGGTCCGCGAGTCCGCCGCACGCATGAAGTGTGCGAACAACCTCAAGCAGATCGGGCTTGCCTGCCACAACTTCCATGACGCCAACGGGCGCTTCCCCCGTGGTGGTCACTACAACCCGGTGGACGCGCTGACAGTCACGCCTCCTCTTCCGAGTCCCCTCCCCCCCGGAGCGATCGACTGGGGCAGTTCGCACACCCGTCCGAGTCGGGGGAGCTGGGTGTTCCACATCCTGCCGTACATCGAGCAGACGAGCCTTTACAACTACAGCAATGCTGGCAGCGCGACCCTCAGTTCGATCATCGGCATGCCCTGGGAGCTTCGGTATGGCGGAGCTTGGTTCCGTCAGGGGGAACCGCTCCGGTGGCCTCGGCGCAACGGGGCGAGCATGCACGACATTGCCTCCGGGATGGCCGCACTGACCGGGCAGCCGAATCCATTCCGAGTCACCCCCGTCTCGATCCTCCGCTGCCCGAGTGACGATTTCACCTCGCCGGCCGGGAGGGAGGGGTTCCACTGTAACTACGTCGGCGTGTACGGCCCAAGCTGTGCCTTCGAGAACTGCGGACCCCAGTACACCTTCCGGGCCAACTGCACCAACCCGGCCTGGGGGCTGCGTGGTGTGGGGAACGAGCGAACCGCCACGAACCCCAGTCTGGTTCTGGGTATGTTCAACTGGGGCGGGGTCTCCATCCAGATCGCGAACATCACCGACGGAACGACGAACACCCTGCTTGTTGGGGAGATTTTGATGGGCCAGAATGCGCGGGTCAACGAGATGATAGGCCAGTCCGGGTGGGTGGACGCCAAGTCCTGGGTGAACCTCGGCTACACCAACGTTCCCATCAACCACTTCACGCCTGAAGACCCGGGCAGAACCTCTTGTAGCGCGACCAGCAACCGGATGCGCAGTGCCGGCAACTACGCGGTGTCGCTGGGGTATAAGTCCCGTCACACCGGGGGCGTCAACTTCGTCTTCGCCGATGGTTCGGTGCGCTTCATCGGCCAGTACATCAACCAGGAAACCTACACGTATCTCAGTTGGCGCAACGACGGCCGCGTGATCCCCAACTTCTGAGGTACTCCGATGACTCAATCCCAAATCCCGCGGCCCGGTCTCCTGTCGGCCGGGCTGATGATCCTGTTGGCGACCGCAGCCGGGTGCGGAGGCAAGTACACCCCCGTCCCGGTGGACGGCGTGGTCACCCACAACGGCCAACCCGTCGAGGGGGCCACGGTCAACTTCTTCGCTATCGGCGACGAAAAGGACGGCCGGCCGGCTCACGGAACCACGAACAAGGAGGGCGAGTTCCGCCTGAGCACCCTGGGCGATGAGGACGGTGCTCTCCCGCGGCGCTACAAGGTGGTGGTCACCAAGTATGTGCCGACGAACCCGAACCTGAAGATCCCGGACTTCCCGGACACCGTCGAGGGGCAGGAGGACAAGAGCAATTTCATGTACAGGAACTTCGAGGCCAAGGGGATTCAGCCCTTCAAAAACGTCTTGCCTGCCGTGTACGGTGACTCGAACACCACGCCCCTGGAGTACGAAATCACCAAGAGCACGACGATCAAGATTGAATTGACCGGCAATTAGAGCACCCGTAGGACGGACTGGAAAGCCCGTCCTACTATTTCCCCACGAGTCGGATCGCGGCGACTGCTTCCGCGCGAGTGGGGTGTTCGGGCAACACCTGGTTCACCTTCGTCATCTCCAGAACCGAGCGCACGGCACCGACCGGATTGCACATCGCGACCGCGCCCTCGCCCTTTACCTGATTGGCCAGTCCCACCAACAACCGCAAGCCGAGACTGCTGGCGTATTCAAGGTGCTTCAAGTCGAAGACAAATCGCCGAACGCCGGCCCGGAAGACTTCCTGGATTTGCGGGTGAAGCTCCTCCACGGCTTCCGTGTCCATCTTGCCCATGAGCGTGATAACTACCACGCTGTTATCCGGGGCGAACTCAAACTGGGAAGCGAAGGGCGGTAGTTCGGGCATGTGGGTCTCGATTTCGTGGGAGAGGAGTTGACCTCTAGCATATTACGGATTGCGAGGCGAGAGGCTTTCACTCCAAAGTAGGTGCCGCTTGTCTGTTGAGCGGCACTGTTTTCAGAGTAGTCATCACGCTCCGCGTGATGCCGACGCGAAGCGGCGGGGAGAAAGACACATCACGCGGAGCGCTGTCTTCATAGTAGTCATCACGCTCCGCGTGATGTACCGCGAAGCGGCGGGGCGAGATACACATCACGCGGAGCGTGATGACTACTCTGAAAGCCGCCTCGGCTCGGCCTACTTTGGCCCCTCGCGATCTTGCTCTCGGTCGAGTATAACAAAAGTCATCTCTCTGGGAGTCTGCCAATGCTTTCCGCGCTCGCACTCCTCTCGTTCCCGCTTCCGCACCTCGTTCCGCCGACTCCATCGCAAAACGAGATTCGCGCGGGAGTCGAAGCCGCTCTGGTGCCACTGAAAAAAGGCGCGGTTGGTCACTCCGAGCAAAAAACCTGTTTTGGTTGCCACAACCAAGCCTTCCCCATGATTGCATTCGCCACCGCGAAGGGACGCGGATTCGACTTGCCGGCCGATTTGTTCAAGTCGCAAGCCACCCACATCGCCAGCTTCATCGAAAGCAACCGCGAGCGATTCGCCGATGGTCGAGGAACAGGCGGCCAAGTCGATACCGCGGGATACGCGCTGCTGACGCTCGAACTGGCTGGCTACAAGCACGACGAGAACACCGCGGCGGTGATTCAGTTCTTGTTGAAGACGCAACCGACCCGCGACTACTGGCGAACCAATTCAAATCGCCCGCCGACCGAAGCGAGTCACTTCACCACCACTTACCTCGCTGTGCGGGCGCTGAACTATTGGGGAACACCCGCAGCCGACAAGCAGAAGATGAACAAGCGCATCGAATCGGCCCGCGCCTGGCTCGTGAAGATGCCCGCCAAGGACACCGAGGACCGCGTATTCCGGTTGCTCGCGCTGAAGGAAGCCGGTGCAGAGGCAAAAGAGATCGCGTCGGCCGCGTGGGATTTGCTTCAAACTCAGCGTACCGATGGCGGCTGGGCACAGCTTGACGGCACCCGAAGCGATGCCCTCGCCACCGGAGCCGCGCTGGTCGCGCTTCATCAAGTCGGCGGGCTGAAGACCAACACGCCCGCGTATCGGAGTGGGGTGGGGTATCTGCTGAAGACTCAGCGGAAGGACGGGACGTGGTTCGTGCGGTCGAGGAGCAAGCCCTTCCAGCCCTATTACGAGAGCGGATTCCCGCACGAGAAGAACCAGTTCGTCTCGTGCGCGGCAACCGGTTGGGCAACCGCAGCTCTGGCATTGGCCTCCGACCCGCCGAAATGAGCATCAATCGGAGCCGGAAGTGTCAGCGACGGGTTTTCATTTATCGTCGCGACGCTTCCGGCTCCGATTAAGAAACCGTCG
>JAKEEV010001247.1 GCA_022616395.1 Planctomycetia bacterium
GTCACGGCTTCCAAATACAAGCTCATGCGTCCGTCTTCAGTTTCCCCGCGTCCGCACTCACCGGCTTTTTCGGCTGCGAGTGCCGCGCCAAATTCTCTTTCCAATGCGATGCGCAGATCAAATTCTTCGTCCGTCCCAAATGCTCCAGTTACCGGCAACTGAACGACCAAGCCGCAAGCCATTGCGAATCCTCCGTGAGGTGTGCAGTTGGGGACGGTGGTGAGGTTACAGTCTGGAGGGCGTGAAGGAAAGACGTTGGTGCGAAGAAAGTCGATTTTCGCGCCGAAGATGATACCCCGCAACGAAATCTGCGCCAAACTCATCTGGAATGACAAAGCGGTGAGCGACTGCTTCAGCGCGGTGTCGCCTGTCGAGATTGCCGATCTCTCCCAACCGTCACCGCCCGCCTTTGCCTTTCACATCGAATTGAACCGCCTGAACGATCTCCTTCGTCTTGTCGTTCTGAACCAACGCGATCACCTTGAGCGCTTTCATCTCCAGCGGACGGTCGGGCTTCGGAAACGGAGCGATACTGTCGGCCGCGAAGTCGTCGAGATACTTCGTGAGTTCCTTGCGCACTTCGCCGACATCCATCCTTGCGGTATGCTTGAATGCTTTCTCCTTGATCGCCACTCCCCCAACACCGTTGGGCATCATGCGCACAACGTGATGATGGAAGCGCACACCGTTGCCCCCGACATACTTCACGCTCTCCTCAACCACGAACACGCGAAGCTTCATGTTTGTGTCTGCTCCACCCGTCACTTCCACCGTCAACTCAATCTTGTCTCCGGTACGAGTGGCCTTTCCTCGAAGCTGTACGTCAACCGACTTCTCCAGAAGCGGGTTAATGATCGCGACGTACTGAGCGAACTTGTCCTCGGAGATGTCCAGCCCACCTCCTCGACGATGAGCGGGGTTCTTGTCGTATTGCTCGAATGGCACTCCGTTGAATAGCGCGCTGGGCGTGCCCTGCATCTGATCCGGGAACTTTTCGGCGAAGTAATCCCAGCGGGCGACCGAAGCGGGATTGGTGAGCGGATCGGGGCCGGGAATGTGAACGTGATACTGAAGCAATACAAGATCGGTCGGCTTGTAAGACTTCAGGAGAGCCTCGAATGCCACATCCGCGGCAACACACTGAGGACACTGAGTGCCGGTGAACAGTTCCAGCACCGCGACCTGATTGGCGTCCTTCTTCTTGCGACCAGCGAAAGGAGTTGGCGAAAACGGAGGAACTGTCTTGAGGTATTCCGCATCAAGTGGCCCATCGAGCTTGTCGAGCCGAAGGGAGATTGTCTTGGCTTCGGCGAGTTTGCCGGCTTTCTCCAGCGCGAACTTGTAGGTATCCAGAACCTCGAACTGAATCGCGACCGGATAGTCATCGCTCAGCGCCTTGACGGATGGCTCCAGCGCGGCAACCGCGACACCTTCCAGCCCTGGTACTGAAGCCAGCACACCGGCGACTTGAGTAAGCGTGATACTGGAGAACAGCGGGCCGTAGGTCGCGGAGTGTTTTTGAACCAGCTTCACAAGTTTCTCGACTTCTTCGACTGTCATCTTCAACCAGGTGGACATGTAGAGCAATTCCATGGCCGCATCGAAGCTCGCGGGCGAATCAGGGTGCTTGTCGATCACTTCGCGGTAAAGCGCGGGCAACTTCTCTTCGCGCTGTGTGCGTGCCTCGGCAAGTTGGTCCTGGAGTTGCTTCTGTTTCGTCTCGTCTTTCTCTTGAGCGAGCATCTTCTGAAGCGTGGAAACTTTCTCCGACAGTTCGAGTGCCTTCGTGATGGGCGCGGGCAACTTCGCGTGGACAAAGAGTTCATTCGCGCCGAGTTTCTGCTTGTTGGTTGCGCTGAACTTGGCCCGGTGACGAATTCGGTGGTCACCCGTGCTGCCGAGAATCAGCTTCTTGTCCGATCCACGAACGCCGACAAACGCGATTCGCGTCGTCACAGCGCTCCCTTCGATCCTGCGAACTTGCTTGACGGTGACTGACACCGTCTTGTCGGTGACGCGGAAGTCCAGGAGGCTCGTTTCCACTTCCGGGGGACTGAACAGCACCGAGGCCGATGGCTTCCCGTTCTTCTCTTCGACCTTGAGGATGCATACGACCGACTCTCCGCTAAGAGTGATCGTGGAGAGTTGCCAGTTGCCGGTGAGTTCGTCTGCGGCGCCCGCCTTCGGTGCTCTTTCGAGGGCGAGAAACCCCGCAAGCGCCACCGCGACCGCAAGAAGTAAGGAACGTAGCATGGGTGCGGACCTCCGATTCGGAGCCGGAAGCGTCAGCGACGGGGCTTTAATCGGAGCCGGAAGCGTCAGCGACGGTGTTTCTCTTCACGGCGTTTGCGACGATGCTTTCGCAACCCGTCGCTGACGCTTCCGGCTCGCAAAGCAAAAGGCAACCGTCGCTGACGCTTCCGGCTCGCAAAGCAAAAGGCAACCGTCGCTGACGCTTCCGGCTCGCA
>JAKEEV010001248.1 GCA_022616395.1 Planctomycetia bacterium
TCAACGAGTATGGATCATCACTTCAGCCCGAAGGGCTGGGACAGCGTAGCCCAGGGCAACGCCCTGGGAAAGTAGCGCAAAGTCAATGCACCCTGAAGGGGTGCGACACCCGTTGTCCCAGGCTTTCAGCCTGGAATGTCAGATCACTGGTGACCCAGGGCGTTGCCCTGGGCTACGCTGTCCCAGCCCTTCGGGCTGAAAACCAGAAGCACATCGAGCCGTTCAACAGACCGACTCGGTGGCTCATCGCTTTATTCCTACTCGCGTTCGCTGCGCCGATGGTCGTGGCGGAACCCACAGTTGATTTCAACCGCGACGTGCGGCCGATTCTCTCCGACAAGTGTTTTGCCTGTCACGGACCGGACGAGAAACACCGCAAGGCGAAACTGCGCCTCGATTCGGAGAAGGACGCGCTCGACTCCGGGGTGATTGTGCCGAGCAAACCGGCCGAGAGCGCGCTTGTTCAGCGCATCACCGCGGAGGACGAGGCCGACCGGATGCCGCCAGTGAAGAGCGGCAAGAAACTCACCGCGGCCGAAGTGAAGGTACTTCAGCAGTGGGTCGCGGAGGGCGCGAAGTACGCTCCACATTGGGCGTATGTGCCGCCGAAGAAGCACGAAGTTCCGAAGACCAAGCACGCCACCGCGAACTTCATCGACAACTTCCTCTTCGCGCGACTGGAGAAGGAAAAGCTCTCTCCTTCGCCGGAAGCGGACAAACGCACGCTCGCGCGGCGGCTCTATTTCGACCTCACCGGCCTTCCGCCAACACCGGCGGAGGTGGAAGCATTTGTTATCGACAAGGACGCGCGTGCTTACGAAAAGTTAGTTGACAAGTTGCTCGCGAGTGAACACTACGGCGAGCGCTTGGCGATGTATTGGCTCGATCTGGTGCGCTACGCGGACACCGTCGGTTATCACGGCGACCAGGATCACCACGCCACGCCCTACCGCGACTATGTCATTGACGCGTTCAACCTGAACATGCCGTTTGACCAGTTCACGCGCGAACAACTCGCCGGCGACCTGCTTCCCAATCCGACCCTCGATCAGAAGATCGCAACCTGTTACAACCGGCTTCTGCAAACATCTCACGAAGGCGGGGTGCAGCCGAAGGAGTATCTCGCGATTTACGCGGCCGACCGGGTGCGGAATCTTTCTGCCGTGTGGATGGGCGCAACGGTCGGTTGCGCTCAGTGCCACGACCACAAGTTCGACCCGTATACGAGTCGCGATTTCTATTCGCTCGCGGCGTTCTTCGCGGATGTGGACGAGGAGAAGCACCTTCGTGGCGGTGGCGCGGATACCGTGCCGACGAAGCGCGCGCCGGAGATTCCTGTTCACACGCGACGCGAACGTGAACGAATTGCCGCACTCGAAGCGAAGATCGCGGAGCTTCAGAAGCAACCAGCGACCGATGAGCAGAAGAAGCAAATCGCCGCGCTCACGAAGGAACTCGCCGCGCTCAAGAAGGCGCAGCGCCTGGTAATGGTCACGCAGGCACTGAAGACTCCGCGAATCGTGCGAGTGCTTCCGCGTGGCAACTGGCTTGACGACACTGGCCCGATTGTGGAACCCGCAGTGCCCGCGTTCATGGGCAAACTTGCGGTGAAGGGCCGCGCGACGCGACTTGATCTCGCCAACTGGCTGACTGACTCGAAGGACGGTGCCGGTGGGCTTACATCGCGGGTGTTCGTGAATCGCCTGTGGTATCTGTTCTTCGGAATGGGCCTCTCGAAATCTCTTGCGGACTTCGGCGGGCAAGGCGAAGCTCCCGTTCACCCGGAATTGCTTGACGCGCTCTCCGTGGAGTTCGTGGCGAGCAAGTGGAACGTGAAGCATGTGGTGAAGTTGATCGTGATGAGCAACGCATACCGGCAATCATCGCTGGAACCCGCCGCGCTGAGGCAACGCGACCCGGAGAACCGCCTCTTCGCGCATCAAGGCCGCTGGCGGTTGCCTGCCGAGAGCATTCGCGATAACGCGCTCTTCGTTTGCGGGCTACTTGTACTCGATGTGGGAGGAGCGAGCGCGAAGCCGTATCAACCTCCGGGGTTCTACAAGCATCTGAACTTCCCGAAGCGCGAATACGTCTCCGACAAGGACGCGAAGCAGTGGCGCAGAGGAGTTTATGTTCACTGGCAGCGGCAGTATCTCCACCCGATGCTCAAGGCGTTCGACGCTTCGACACGCGAGGAGTGCGCCGTCCAGCGCGCGAAATCCAACACGCCGCTCGCGGCGCTCGTGCTGCTCAACGACCCGACATTTGTGGAATCCGCGCGTGTGCTCGGTCAGCGGACGCTCGAAGAAGGCGGAAAGACCGATGTGGAACGCGTGAGCTTTGCATTCCGCCAAGTGACCTCGCGCCCGCCGGACGAAACCGAGACGAAAGTGCTACTGAAGTTACTTGAGAAAAACCGCGTCACTTACAAAGCTGACGCGAACGCCGCAGGCGAGTTGCTCAAGATTGGCATGGCACCGCTGCCGAAGAATGTGGACACAACCGAACTCGCCGCGTGGACGACCGTCTGCCGCGCGCTACTGAACCTGAGTGAAACAATCACCAGAGAGTGACATGACACCATTTCATCCACTCACGCGACGCACGTTTCTCGCCAATACTGGCGTTGGCCTCGGCTCCGTCGCGCTCAATGCGCTTCTTGCGCGTGATGGCGTTGCCGCGGAGAAGTATCGCGGACTGCCCGGCGTACCTCATCATGCGCCGAAGGCCAAGCGAGTTATCTTCCTCTACATGAGTGGCGGACCTAGCCACCTGGAGACGTTCGACTACAAGCCAAAGCTCGATAAGCTCAACGGCGAGCCGATGCCGGAGTCGTTCACAAAGGGTCAGCCGATCGCGCAACTCCAGGGCGCGAAGTTGAAGGTGCAAGGGCACCTCACCAAGTTCAAACAGCACGGTCAGAGCGGGCAGTGGATCAGTGACTTTCTGCCCTGGCACGCGAAGTTCGTCGATGACATCGCGATTATTCGCTCAATGGTCACCGATCAGATTAACCACGACCCGGCCCACACGATGATGAACACCGGCACCGCGATCAGCGGCCGGCCGAGCATGGGCAGTTGGGTTACCTACGGGCTTGGCAGCGAGGCCGAGGATCTGCCCGGCTTCGTCGTGATGACGAGTTTCGCGGGCCGCAATCCGCAACCCATTTCACAACGCATGTGGGATTGCGGATTCTTGCCCGGACGCTTCCAGGGCGTCGAGTTCAACTCCACCGGCGACCCGGTTTACTATCTGCGCAATCCGAAGGGCGTATCGGAGACACAGCAGAAGGAGTTGGTTGACGCGGTCGGCGAACTCGACAAGCACCGCAACAAGACGGTGAATAACCCCGAAGTCGCGACCCGCATTGCGCAATACGAGATGGCCTTCCGCATGCAAGCAAGCGTGCCGGAGTTAATGGACATTTCAAAGGAGCCCAAAGCGGTACTGGAGATGTACGGGGCCAAGCCGGGCGA
>JAKEEV010001249.1 GCA_022616395.1 Planctomycetia bacterium
CAAGGAACACATCGCGTCCGCGCACATCTTCTTCGATGCGGACATTCGTTTCCCCATCGGGGAAGTCGCCCAGAGCAACGTTTCCCAGAGGGAAGCCGAGCTTGTTTGCAATTTTCTCGGCCAGCGGACGGTTGGCCCGACCGCTGAAGATTTTCAGCTTGTGATTGTTACCGTTACCGAACACCGCCGCTCCTCCTGACGGGGTTACCGAACGCTGGCATTATGGGGCCAGTGAGAGCGAATTGCCAGTGAGCAAATGAAAGCGAGGCTATTAGCCGCGTCGGATATCGAGTATCGTAATCACCCAATACCACCCGAACCGCCACTTGTCTTTTCATTCCACGGATATGCCTGAAACACCTGACATTCCCGATTCCATCCGCGAACATCTCGCCCTGGCGCTCGTTCCTGGTTTGGGACCCAAGCTGACCGCGGCTCTCCTTGAACGCTTCGGTTCAGCGGCCCAAGCGCGGAAAGCCACTGCCTCTGAGTTGCTGGAGGTCCCTCACATCGGCGAGAAGTTGGCCGAATCGTTTGCCTCCGCGTTGCGCGCGGTCGATATCAGCCCGGAACTGGAACTGCTCGAACGTCACGGCGTGAACCCGATACCGCTTGGCTTTGCTGGCTATCCGTCTCCGCTGACCGAAGTGCCCGGTCCTCCTCCGCTGTTGTACTTTCGCGGAGAGTGGGTGGAAGCGGACACCAATGCCATCGGGATTGTCGGTTCGCGAAGTTGCACGGGCTACGGCAAGCGCGTGACGGAGCAACTCGCCCGCGATCTGGTTCGCGCGGGCTACACCATCGTGTCGGGACTGGCTCGTGGAATTGACGGAACTGCTCATCGGGCTGCTCTCGATGCTGGTGGGCGCACGATTGCGGTTCTGGCGGGAGGATTGTCGCAAATCTATCCACCCGAACACGCGGACCTCGCCGAGCAAATCACCAAGCAAGGGTGCCTGGTCACCGAAACGTCGATGACGGTTGAGCCTCAACCGGGCATGTTCCCGGCACGCAATCGGATCATCAGTGGGTTAAGCCGAGCCGTGATCGTTGTGGAAGCCAACGCCAAAAGCGGAGCGCTCATCACCGCGACTCACGCGGGGGAACAGGGTCGCGAGGTGTTCGCTGTACCGGGTGCAGTAGATAACTCAGCGAGCGCCGGCTGTCTGGAACTGATCCGCAAGGGAGCGCGACTTGTGCGCAACGCCGATGATGTGATTGAAGACTTGAAGGGAATCGCGGCGCCAGACTATCAGGAGACAGGAGTCAGGAGACAGGAGTCGGGAGTCGGGAATCGGGAGTCAGGAGTCAGGAATCAGGAATCAGAGAAAGCGGGTTCTGGTTCTGCTCTGACTCCTGTCCCGGCTCCTGTGTTAGATCCGCTTCAACAACGTGTGTTCGATGCGATTTCGACCAAGAGGCACGCGGACGAACTGGCGCGCGAACTGAACTTGTCAGTTGGCGATCTGTCCCGCACGCTGATGCAGTTGGAGTTGAAAAAAGTGGTTCGCCGACTGCCCGGTAACTTCTACGAACGACGGTGACCCTTGTCTGAACGCGAAGCACTCTTGAGCGCGATCCGATCTAATTCCGAAGACGATACGCCGCGACTGGTCTTCGCAGACTGGCTCGACGAGAACGAGCCGGATGCGAAACCGCGCGCTGTGGGGAAGGGCAAGCCCGCGAGTTCGCCGTCGTCGTGGGCGGCACTCATTCGGACGGAGTGCGAGTTGGCTCAACTGGAAGCCGATGGCTCCGCGGCTCAGGTTATCTGGAAGTTCTTCCGCGAGAAGGACAGTCAGGCGATCACGGGCGTGCGGTGGGAGAAGGTGGAACTGGGCGTGGCTCGGCGAATCGAACTCTCTGCCCGCGCGGAGCAACTTCGTCGAACTTCGGCCCGCACTCGCAAGGCGGGGCTGCCCCAAAAGGTCGGTGTTTCGTGGCCGAACGAGACACATCGCGGATTTCCAGCCGAAGTGCTGGTCAGCAACGGCGAGAAGCTCTTCGCGAACATGGATCGGCTGATTGACTCCTGCCCGGCGGTGACATTGAACTTCTTCGGTTACCCGACGAAGCAGATTCCGGTTGATGCGATCTCACGCGGGCTGTTGAAGTGGTGCCGGGCGCTGGCCGTGACCTCCATGCAGTCCGAATTGCTCCCCGCGATGTCCGGTTCGCCGGACGCGGCCGGAGTGCGCTTCTTCTGGTTCGCCGGGCCGGGGACTGCGGATGAGGCGATAACTCCGCTTGGTTCGCCACACTGGAGCGGTCTGCGCGAGTTGTCCATTCAGACCTACGGCGGCCTCAGTCGCGAGTCCGCGCTGCGGCTGTTTCGCGAAGCACCTCATCTTCGGCAACTCATACGCAATCGCATTGATTCGTTTCCACCTGCTGCGGGTTCCGCAAAATCCGATTTGGCAGTTGACTTTTGTACAGTAATCACGCATACTGGAGGAGAGGGAACCGGCACACCGGACCGACCTTCCTGCGCGCCGGCAAACCCCAACCCAGCGCCAGCCAAGCGTCAGGCATCGGGGCCAGGGGGTGGCCTTTCTAAACCCCATGAATTCCAGCGTTTGCTCGCGATAAAGGCCACCTGGCCCCTCTCCAAAACGCACCTAACCCC
>JAKEEV010001250.1 GCA_022616395.1 Planctomycetia bacterium
ATGCGGTGCGGATTCTGCAATCTGTTCACCACGGCCAATCCGAAAGACGATCTGGTCACCTTCTATCTGGATGCGCTGCGGACGCAGGCCGAAGTTGTTCGAGAAGCGATCCCGGATGCGCGGTTCGCCCGCTTCGCCATCGGCGGAGGCACGCCAACTTACTTGAGCGAAGCGGAACTGAGTGTGGTATTCGACATCGCGGAGCAAGCGATGGGCGCGGAGTTGCACGCGATCCCCATCAGCGTCGAAACGTCCCCCGACACACTTTCGCCAGGCAAAGTCGCACTCCTGAAGGCTCGCGGAGTGGATCGCGTCAGCATCGGAGTTCAATCCTTCATCGAATCTGAAGCTGCGAACTCCGGTCGGCCTCAATCGCGTGCCGACGTTGACAACGCGTTGTCACTGCTCACTGATGCGAATTTCCCCACGATCAACATCGACCTGATCTACGGCCTTCCCGGTCAGACGGTCGAGACGTGGATCTATTCGCTTCGAGAAGCGTTACGTTACAAGCCAGAGGAACTCTACCTGTATCCGCTCTATGTTCGGCCGCTGACCGGGCTGGGCCGCTCGCACAAGGAGTGGGACGACGAACGACTCGCCTGCTACCGAGCCGCCCGCGACATTCTGCTAACCGAAGGCTACGAGCAAGTGTCGATGCGGATGTTCCAAGCGCGGAACGCGGAACGCGGAACGCGGAATGAAGACCAGAAGACTTCCGGTTCGGACTCTTCCGTTCCGCGTTCCGCGTTCCGCGTTCCGCGCTTGAGTTACTGCTGTCAGGAAGACGGCATGGTCGGTCTGGGTTGTGGCGCGCGGTCGTACACTCGCGGATTGCATTACTCGCTCGACTACGCGGTGCAACCGAAGGGCGTGAAGGGAATCATCGCGGACTACCTTGCTCGGTCACGCTCGGAACTCGCGTGCGCGGAACACGGCTTTGAACTCGATCTCGATGAACAGAAGCGGCGGTATCTGCTTCAATCCATCCTGAATGCCGGAGGGCTGGACGAATCGCGATTCGCAGCTCGATTTGGAACTCATCCGGCGGATGATTTCCCGGACTTGCACACCTTCGTGGAGCTGGGGCTTCTCGCGTATGACGGTGGGATGTGGATTCCCACACCGCTGGGCCTGGA
>JAKEEV010001251.1 GCA_022616395.1 Planctomycetia bacterium
AGTCGGTTGGGCGCATCGAGTGGGTGGGGTGTATCTCGCTGAGATTGTCGCAGGACGTCGTTGATTACAACTACAGGCCAGTGTGATAACATGTTAACAGTACATGAGAACGACAGACCCTCCCGTGAGGAGGTAGCTGCCCTCTGGGCCGATCCTGAAGTACGGAAGAAGATCATTCACGAACTGGCCAGGAGCCTGTCAAAGGTCGGTTCCTTCGGCCTCTCAGAGTGGCTCGACTACCTTTCCCAGGCGGGAGTGCTTTCCAACGACAAGGCCGTTGAACTCTATACGGCTCTCAGAGATGAGAGTGGACGACTTGAACTTGAGTGGAGAGCTGAGTTCGTCGCTGCGTTCCCACACGCTGAATCCCTGTTGCCGCCGCTCGACGTAAGTGAGCTAAGAGACTATTGGGCAGGAAGACTGTTCAACGTTGTCTTCCTGAAATGTGGGGCGGAACATGTCTCTGCCATTCTCCGCGAACTGCAATCTCAGAACGTCCCGATTAACTCGCTGACACGATTGGACATCTCGTCGATACAGATGGGAGGACCACTGTGGAACGACGATGTAAACGATCCCAACTCGATCTCACTCGTCCAGTTCGCCGAGATGGTCGAGAATCATGAAGCAGCGAGGCTTCTTCGCTCCGCGGGGATGGTGTAAGTCGTCCAGATATCCGGGAGCGTAACTCTGTGGCTAGTGCCAGCGCCTTGCTACCCACTCTGACGAGCTACGACGAGGTACCGTATGAGAGTCATCCGTACCCGCAGACGCATCCGGGGCGGCTCTCTGCGGTCGCCACGCTCTTTGGACTCGCTCCGCCAGCGGTCGAGAGCGTCCGCGTGCTCGAACTCGGATGCGCCTCCGGCGGTAACCTCATCCCGATGGCTGCGTCGTTCCCCCAAGCGTCATTCGTCGGCATCGATCTCTCCTCGCGGCAAGTCGCCGACGGGCAAGAGCAAGTCGAGAAGCTGGGACTGAGCAACATTGAGTTGCGTCACGCCAGCATCCTGGATGTGGACGACTCCTTTGGTTCATTCGACTACATCCTCTGTCATGGAGTGTTCTCCTGGGTGCCCACGCCCGTCCAGGAAAAGATATTCGCCATCTGCGCCAAACACCTCACACCCAACGGCATCGCGTACATTTCGTACAACACGTATCCCGGCTGGCACATGCGGGGAATGATCCGCGACATGATGCGCTTCCACGCCATGAAGTTCGTCTCGCCCGCCGACCGCACTCGACAAGCCCGCGCTCTGCTCGACTTCCTTGCTGATTCCGCCCGGCCCGACAATGGGCTATTCCCCGCGATGCTGAAGAGCGAACTGGAAGCGATCCGTCCTCAAGCTGATCATTACCTCTTCCACGATCACCTCGAAGAGGTCAACGACCCACTCTACTTCCACCAGTTCATCGAACGCGCCGGCAAACACGCTCTGCGCTACCTGGGCGAAGCTCGCGTCAACACCATGCTCGCAAGCTCCTTCGGCCCCGATGTGGAGAAGGCTCTGAAGTTGCTTGCGACCGATCAGATTCAGACGGAGCAGTATCTGGACTTCCTCCGCAACCGCACATTCCGCGAAACGCTTCTGGTCCACGGTCGCAACACTCCAAGCTGGCAGATTCGCCCCGAGCGTGTGTCGCGGTTGTTCGTGGCCTCCGGTGCAGTGCCCGCCGAGGGCGGTACCGTCGAGGCGCGTTCCGAAACCGCGGTGAAGTATCGCAGTCCCTCGGGAGTGACGCTCTCCACAACCCGCCCGCTCTTGAAGGCCGCGATGCAAGTGCTCTCCGAGGCGTGGCCGGCGACCGTACCGTTCAACGAACTGTTGGGCAGAAGCCGCGAGTTGTGCGGTTCAACGGAACCGATCGAGATCGACGCTCGCGGGCTGTCCGGTGGATTAGTGGACAGTTACCTGGGTTCGGATCTGGTCGAGTTGCACGGTGCGCCGATCTCCGCGTGCCGCACTCCGAGCGAGAAGCCTGTCGCGTTTGGCCCGGCTCGCGTGCGTGCGGAACTGGGTCGTCCGATCTCAACCCGCAGACACGAACTAGCCCGCCTGTCAGACCTGGAGCGGCACCTGCTTCCGCTTCTGGATGGCACTCGCGACCGCGCTGCGCTCACCGAGGTGCTGACCGGCGAAGTGACCGCGGGGCGGTTGCGTTTAGACCGCGATGGCAAGCCCGTCACTGACCCGACTGACGTGAAAGCGACTCTGGCGGCTATCCTTGATCAGGCTCTCGCCAACATCGCCAAACAAGCCCTCTTGGTGGGCTGAGCCAAGTTGACGCGCCCACCCATCTCGCCCGTGCGTGCTTCTGGTCCCGTCTGGCAAGGTCGTCGATCGCGGGTTTGGAGAGGCACTCGCGGAATTGAACCGTGGTTATCCCGTAACCGTCCGGCGAAAGACAGGTCTTGCGTGGTGAGTTAGGATGGAGCATTTCTTTTGGAGTGCTCCTCGTGTCTCGACCTCACCTGCGTGATCCCAAACTCGAAGGGTTCTGGCGCACGACCATCGCCAAGTGGATCACGTCTCAACTGAACATCCGCGACTTCTGCCGACGACACCGACTTCACGAACCCTCCTTCTATCACTGGCGACGCGAGATCGCCGCGCGTGACCAGGGACTCACCTCCCGAACTCTCCGTGACAAGGCCACTCCCGCAACTCGTCGTAGCTCAAAGTCCACGACAGCCGCACGCCCGGTGCGATCCGCACCACCTCGAACTGGTAATCGGCGCGCAATTCTGGACCACCTCGGCATGTCATTCAGGTCCACCGTAGCACAGCCTCTGCGATCGGCGTTGATGCCGGTCGTAGGGGGAAGGATGCGAACGGTGGAAGACTTCGCGCAGATTCGACAACTCAACGCCACGGGGCGCAGCATCCGAGAGATCGCGCGGCAACTCCGCGTCGGACGCGACACGGTCCGCAAGGCGTTGGCCAACCCACAGCCCAAGCCCTACACACTCAAAGAGCCGCGACCCGCTCCCGTCTTCGGAGCCTTCCGGCAATTCGTTGATGACATCCTCGAAGCAGACCAACACGCCCCGCCCAAGCAGCGACACACCGCTGCTCAGATCTTTCGACGACTGGTTGCCGAACACAACTATGACGGCGGTTACGACCAAGTCCGTCGCTACCTCAAGCAACGACGACGCGAACGCACAGAGACGTTCATTCCCCTCGAACATCCACCCGGTCAAAGACTCGAAGCCGACTTCGGACACATCTACGTGGACTTCCCCGATGGCCGACGACAGATCCCGGTCTTGGTTACAACGTGGAGTTACTCCAACTGCCCCTTGGCCATCGCGCTTCCCACCGAATGCACCGAGGCGGTCCTTGCCGGACTGGTCGAAGCGTTCAACTTCTTCGGATGCGTGCCACGCGAGTTGTGGTGGGACAACCCCAAGACGATTGCTCGGCTCATCCATCGCGGTCGCGAACGCACACTTCACCCACGCTACCTCGCGTTGGCCAGTCACTACGTGTTTGCGCCACGCTTCTGCATGCCGGCGACGCCGACTGAGAAGCCGCGGGTCGAGAACCGTGTGCGCGACGTTCAGCGTCAGTGGGCTACGCCGGTCCCACGCGTGGCCAATCTCGCCGCGCTCAACACGCACCTCCGAGAGCAGTGTCTTGCAGCGCGAGATCGCACGTGCGGTGACAACGCGTTGTCAGTGGGCAGGCGCTTCGAACAAGATCGTGCCGCCGCGTTGCCGATTCCGACGCACGTATTCGACCCGTGCATCATTCAACCCGCGACTGTGGACAAGTACCAAACGGTGCAATTCGACCGCAATCGTTACAGTGTTCCACGCCGCTGGGCGTTCCGCGTCGTGAGCGTCAAGGGCTACATCGATCGCGTCGAAGTCGTCGGTGATGGCACCATTATCGCCACGCACACACGCTCTTACCAAAGCGGACAGAAGGTTCTCGATCCCCTTCATTTCCTGGCGACTTTGGAACGCAAGCCCGCCGCACTGGATCACGCGCCGGTCTATCGCGACTGGCAACTCCCTGGCGTGTTCGCTCGGTTGCGTGGCGTGTTGGTGGATCGACTCGGATCGTGCGTCGGCACGCGGCACTACATCCGCGTGTTGCAACTGTTGGCTAACCACTCCGTCGAACACATCGAGGGCGTCATTACACAATGTCTGTTGCGTGGCGAACTCGACGCCGCGATCATCACCGCCCGTGCCCGACAACTTCCTCGCAGCAACACGCTGTCACTCAGTGACAGTGCGTTGTCACTCAATCTCGCCGCCATCACCGTGCGGCCCGCCGACCTCGCCCAGTTCAACCGCCTGTTGTCCCATTACCCTGACCAAGGAGATGCCGATGTCCGCCGAGACGACGCCGATGTTACTCAAGACCAACCTGAAGCAACTGAAGTTGCCGACGATGCTCAGCGAATGGGAGAAGCTGGCCCGTGAAGCGGCCACGAAGAACGAAGCCTACGAGAGCTACCTCTTACGACTGACCGAGGCCGAGGTGACGACTCGTACTGCCAACGCGATCGCCTCCCGCATCCGCGCCGCTGGCTTCCCGGTCGTGAAGGATCTCGACACCTTCGACTTCAGCGCCGTTGCGTCGTTGCCCAAGCAGAAGGTGTTGGAGATGTCGCGCGGGGCATGGGTGGAAGAGCACTCCAACTGCTGCCTGATCGGCAACGCGGGCACGGGCAAGACGCACCTGGCGATCGCGTTGGGCCTGGCGGTCTGTCGGTTGGGTCGGCGGGTGAAATTCGTGACGGCAGCGGGCTTGGTAACGCAGTTGGAGGAAGCACAACAGCAGCATCGGTTGGAACGCGTGCTGAGTCAGTTGGATCGTGTGGATCTGTTGGTGATCGACGAGTTGGGCTACCTGTCGTTCAGCCGCAGCGGCGCGGAGTTGCTGTTCCAGGTATTCGCGGACCGCTACGAACGGAGGAGTGTGCTGGTGACGAGCAACTTGGCGTTCAGCGAGTGGGGCAGCGTGTTCCAGGGTGACCGGATGACGGCGGCGCTGTTGGACCGTCTGACCCATCGGTGCGAGATCTTCGAGATGAACGGCGAGAGCTACCGCTTCCGCGAGTCGATGAAAACCAAAAAGCACAAAGACCCCAAGAAGGCAAACTGATAACCTCAACCCTCACCACGGCAGGTGGACCTGAATTCGGCGCCGAGGGTGGTCTTGGATTACATGCCGGTTACCATCGAACTGCCAAGCCTGCGCCGCAACCGAGCTTCGTAGCTCTGCGCCTCGTAGCCGATACGCCGCTGGAACTTGTCCTGCAAACTGGCCATATCCTGCGTGTCCCACCCGGCTACGACACCGACCACCTCCGCGCTATCGTCGCCGCGTTGGAGATCCCGCCGTGCTGAGTCTGGCTCTTCCAGGGCGAGTGTTCATCTGTGTGACGCCCACCGACATGCGAAAAAGTTTCGACGGACTCTCCGCGGTTGTCCGCGATCATCTCCACCAAGACCCACTCGCCGGAGATCTGTTGATGTGGCCATCACTTTCCCCCTCTCTGATCGGGTGATGTCTTGGTGCCCTTCTTGCCGCCGCTTCCAGCGGGTGTCGTGAGTTCGGCCGGGGGCACTTCGCCTCGGTGCTCGGACTCGTACGCACGCAGACGCCGCAGCCGGGTCAG
>JAKEEV010000188.1 GCA_022616395.1 Planctomycetia bacterium
CCGGAGAGAGTCGCCGCGGTGCCGTCGCGTTCGTAGGGCTGCGTCTTTCCAGGCGCGAGGATATAGACAAGGACGTGATGCACCACCGCGCGGTTGCCCGGTCGGCATTCGGCGGCCTGAATCCACACGTCTTCCTTGAAGCCGGGGTCCACGACAAACCGCTGATAGTCAAGCGTGCCAGTGGCCGGCACCTTGAACTCCTTCTCCATCGTGTAGACTTTGTCTGGCTCGCCGATCTTCCAGCCTTTCACCCACTTCACCGGAGGAGGCATGTCCTTCTCGTCGCCCTTCGCTGCTCCCGAGTCGATCCACGCGATCAGCGTGTCGATTTCTTCCTGAGGAAGTCGGCGGTCGTTGAGGAACTTGCCGTGTCGCGGGTCCGCGTGCCACGGAGGCATACGCTGTTCGACGAGCGCTTCGCGAATCCGGCCAGTGCGCTTCTTCGCATCCTCGTAAGTCAATAGCGAGAACGGTCCGATTTCGCCCGGCCGGTGGCATTCCTGACAGCGCTTCTGAATGATGGGAGCAACGTGCTTGGCGTACGTGATTTCGCCTTTTGGCGGCACTTTCTTGGCTCGCTCGATGACGCAGCCAGAAACTTCAGTTTTAGCCGCGCTGATTTCCTTTCCGGCAAGAAGTTCTTCGATTGCCTTTACGAGGTCGTGCTTGGTCGGCTTGTCTTTGCGGAAGCCGACGCCATACTGGTCGTCGATCCGGCCGTGATAGCGGATCGCGCGCGTGTTATCGAGCAGAAAAACTTCAGGAGTGCGCTTGGCACCGAATCCATCGAGTACCTTTTGATCGAAGTCTTTTAACGCGGGGAAGGGGAGTCCGCGATCCTGAGCGTGAGCCGAGACAAGCACGAATGAATCCTGATTGCTGGCGAAGATCGCGAGGAACTGCACGCCCTTCTCGGAGTATTGCTTGTGGAGATCGATCAGTGTGGGTACATAGAGATTGGACAGCGGGCATTCCGTATCAAGGAACGCGACGACGATGGCTTTCTTGTCCTTGTAGTCGTCGAACGTCCGCGCCCGGCGATGGATGTCCTTGAGCGAGAAGCCCGGAACTTTCGCCCCTGGCGTCGGGGC
>JAKEEV010001252.1 GCA_022616395.1 Planctomycetia bacterium
ACGCTTCTGTGGCAGTATCCGAGACGCAGACTTGATGGCGAAGCTCTGCGCGACGCGATGCTCGCCGTGTCCGGGCAACTCAATCTGAAGGCTGGCGGGCCGAGCGTGTTCCCGGAGTTGCCCGCCGAGTTGCAGAAGAACGCGCCGACGTGGAAAGTGAGCGCGGACCCGGCCGAGCGGAATCGCAGAAGCATCTATGTGTTCGTGAAGCGCAACTTGCGTTACCCGCTGTTCGCGCTCTTCGACTCGCCCGACCGCAACGAGACCTGTTCACGCCGATTTGTCACAACCACCGCGCCGCAGGCACTCACGCTGCTCAACGACACGGTCGTATTGGGCTTCGCGAAGTCGTTTGCGGCCCGTGTGACAAAAGAGGTGGGCATCGACCCAACGAAGGTCGTTGACCGAGCCTTCGCGCTTGCTTGCTCTCGCCCACCAACCGAGGAAGAACGACGCGCGATGCTCGGCTTTCTCAAGCGACACACGGGCACTCAGTCGGAAGCCGTGATCGACCTCTGCCACGCGCTGTTGAACCTCAACGAGTTCCTGTACGTGGATTGAACGCGAATGATGACCGGGAGATAAACATGGAGATCAGGCGCTGTGCTTCAAGGCGGAGCGGTGCTCAATCGGTGAGCGTGGTGTCTGAGGCAGAGCCGGAGTTGAGCCGAGACTCGGCAGGTCGGATCGTACTCCGTGCTCTCAATAACCCACACCCGGCAGATCCCGAAGGCAGTCAGTTCGACTACGAGGTTTTCCTTGATTCCGCCGACATCGAACGATTGCGATTGTTTCTTGCACCTGTTCAGGACATCTGACGAAGGTAAGTCTTCCCATGCACGTTCCCCTGTTCTCCTCGCGTCGGGATTTCCTCCGCCTTGCGGGTGGCGGCTTTGGCGCGCTTGCGCTTTCAGCGCTCGCTGCGGAAGAAGCTCTCGCGAGCGGCGGGAAGGAAACTCCCGATCCGCTTGCGCCCAAGAAGCCGCAGTTCGAGGCGAAGGCGAAGGCCGTCATCTTCCTGTTCATGGAAGGTGGACCGAGCCACGTTGACCTGTTCGACCCGAAACCGGAACTGACCCGTCAGCATGGGAAGCCACTCCCGGCGAGTTTCGGCAAGGTCATCACGCCGATGGGCACCGGAGGAAACAATCTGCTCGCCAGTAAGCGGAAGTTTGCCAAACACGGCCAGAGCGGACTCGACTTCAGCGACTGGGTGCCTCACATGGCCAAGTGTGCGGATGAGTTCACGCTGCTGCGCGCTTGCTGGGCGGATGGACTCAACCACGTCGGGAGCGTCTGCCAGATGAACACCGGCTCGGTCCTCGCGGGTCGGCCGAGTCTCGGTTCGTGGGCGCTTTACGGTCTGGGAAGCGTGAACCGCAACTTGCCGGGGTTCGTGGTGTTCGCGGAGGGCGGACCGGAACCAACAGGCGGGTCGCGCAACTACGGCACTGGCTACATGCCCGCGACTTATCAAGGCACGCTCTTCCGCAATGGTCCGAACCCGATTCTGAATCTCAACACGCCGGCCGAAGTGGGCCAGGAGCGACAGAAGGCGAAGCTCGAACTGATCGGCGAACTCAACGACATCCACCGCCGCGCCCGTCCCGGAGACACGCACCTGGAAGCACGCCAGGCAGCATACGAACTCGCCTTCCGAATGCAGGCAAGCGCACCCGAAGCGGTTGATCTGTCTCAGGAGACCGAGAAGACAAAGGAAATGTACGGCCTCAACCGCAAGGAGACCGCCGAGTTTGCCACGCGCTGTCTGCTTGCGCGGCGGATGGTCGAACGTGGAGTGCGCTTCGTGCAACTCTACTGCGGAGCCGGCAGTCAGTGGGACGCGCACTCGGACATCGAGGGGAACCACACCAGGATGTGCTTGCGATCAGACCAGCCGACCGCGGCTCTTCTGCGCGATCTGAAACAACGCGACATGCTCAAGGACACACTTGTCATCTGGGGAGGCGAGTTTGGACGCACTCCGATGAGTGAAGCAACTAGCGGCCGCGACCACAACCCTTACGGCTTCTCGATGCTCATGGCCGGAGGAGGAGTGAAGGGCGGCTTTGTGCATGGCACGACCGACGAGTTCGGCCTTCGCGGTGTGGAAGGCCGCGCTCACGTTCACGACTTCCACGCCACCATTCTGCACCTGCTCGGCTTCGATCACACCAAGCTCACGTTCCGTCACAACGGCAAGGACGAACGCCTCACCGACGTCAAGGGGCACGTGGTCAAGGAAGTATTGGCGTGAATTCGGAGCCGGAAGCGTAAGCGACGGGTTTTGGTGTTCCGTCGCTGACGCTTCCGGCTCTGATTATTCCCAGTCCACACCGTAGAGGTACTCGGGATACTCTTCGTCGCCACTGTGCTGCGCGTCGGCGACGAGTCGAACGCCCGTCGCGCGAAGAGCCTTGATGCCGGTTTGCGTCAGTGCGTTTCGCGACACGTTGAACACTTCGAGTTTCTTCAGGTCGGCGCAGGCGGCCAGCGTTTGAGCGCCGGCGTCGGTCATGTTCCCGTAGGCGATGTCGAGAGTCTTCAGGCGCTTGAGAATGCCCGAACTCACGATCCGGTCGGCACCCTCATCGCCGAACGTCGTCATGTGAACTTGCAGGTGCGCAAGCGCCGGCAAGTTCTTCGACTTGAGCAGCGCATCGAACTCGTCGAGGTCGATGATCGCGTCGCGGCCGGGGTGGAAGCGAAGCGTGGTCAGATTCTTGAGTGCCTTGTTCTTGGCCAGCGCGCTGAGTGGATACGGATCGTGCGGGTTTTGGTAGACGGAGTACGTACTCCCGTAGTAGGACTGGAGAACGCGGAGGTTACCGAGCAGGCTTGAAGAGAACACGTCTTCGATGGGGCCCAACGCGGTGTTCAGGTACAGTTCCTCCAACCGCGGGCACGCCTTCAGCACGTCCAGCATCTCGGTGGCTTCCGAACGAAACGGGTTCAACATCGTGCTGTACGACGGCCCGTCCTTGTGGTCATCACTGAACCCGTACTTCAGCACGCGGAGATTCGTCAGGTGCGGCGACCCGGCGAGCGCGGGCAACAGCGTGCAGGGGTCGAGCATTCCGTACCAGTCATCCCCAGAGACTTTCTCCTCTTCGGGCAGTGTCTCGTTGAGCGCGTCGATGGCCTTGCCCAACTCGAACGCGTGGTATCGCATGTCGTAGACGATTTCGAGTCGCCGCAGCATCCGCGACTCTGGTGACTTCGCGAGTATCTCAACGAGCGCCTCCGGCACCGGCATCGTGCGGACAAAATCGAGCCATCCGCGCGCGAAGCGATAGCAGAATGGCAAGCCCTCACCGCTCCACTTGCCGACCAGGAACCGCCCGGCGTCACCCAGCCACTTACTGGCGTGCTGCTTGAGCAGAGCCGCCTCGCGCTTCTTCAGCGCGTCGCGTTCCTTCTTCGGGCGGGATTCGTCTTCCAGAGCCAGTTGCGTCTGGATGAACTCGCCTCGCGGATCGCCTTGTTCCATCAGGTAATCCGCGTAGGCCGAGTGAGCCGCGACTTCGTCCGCGTGTTCCACCAGAGCCGCCTCCAGCGCTTTTTGCTCCGTTGACACGACTGGTGCAGGCGCGGCCGGGGCTGGTGGCGTGGTCTCGACGTACCCCTTCTTCAGTTTCTCGCTGACGAGCTTGTCGTGTTCTTTCTTCGCATCAGCCGCGCTTGCGAACTTCTTCGTCTGAGTCTGGCCATTGGTTCCGATGCGCCCGAAGGTCACGGTGAAACTCTTGCCGCTCAGTTCGATGTTCCAGAACTTGTTACTCTTCGCATCAGTGAACTCGAATGTGCGCATAATGCTCCGCTTGGTGTGAGGAAAGTTCCGTCGCTCGACTCAAGCCCGTTCGGGTGAGTGTGAATTGCAACGGATGGTACGCGGATCGCGAATGTGATTCAACGTGGTAGGTGGAAGAACCCAGCCGGCTCACGCCGGCGGTTCGACGATAACGGCGACGGTGGTGTCTCAGTTTGGTTTTTGTAGCCGGCCTCTGTGAGGCCGGTCCGGGGTCTCAGACCCCGGCTACAGCAAACTGCGACACTACCCGGCGACTACTGGCTTGTCGAACCGCCGGCGTGAGCCGGCTGGGTTAATCGCCTCCAACAAATCACAGCGGAGGCAGGATGTCCGGTTCGATCTGGTAGGCGTCAGCGAGCGCATTGGTGCTGCTGAATAGCCCGACCACGGCGAGCACTTCGCCGAGCGTCTCTGTAGTCATTCCGAGCTTCCGAAGAGCCGCGGTGTGCGAGTTCACGCAGTACGCGCAGCCGTTGGTGGCGCTGACCGCCAGAGCGATGATCTCACGAGTCAGTGGATCGAGCGGTGAAGAGCGGCCAACCGCCTCCGGGTGCATGATCGCTTTGAGTCGAGTCCACACCAGTTCGAGGTGATCCGGGTTGGTCGCCAAAACACGCCACAGGTTCGGTACGAAGTCAATCTTCTTCGTCGCGCGGATGTCGGAAAAGATCGCTGCGACCTTGCCGGTCGCGGAGTCTTCGGAAACAGGCGTCACGGTCGC
>JAKEEV010000189.1 GCA_022616395.1 Planctomycetia bacterium
CAGCGGGCTTGTCGATGCACTCGCGAGTGAGTTCCGAGTCACGTCTTACGATCTTCGCGGACACGGCATGAGCGCCCGGCCTCCGTCGGGCTACGCTTCCGCGGTGATGGCCGAGGATTTCCGCCAGTTGCACGTCGAGCTTCAGCTCAAGTCCGCATTACTTGTCGGACACAGCTTCGGAGGAGTTGTGAGTATGCACGCGGCCGCGATCGCGCCGGAGTGCGTTGCTGGCGTGCTTCTTTCAGACTCATTCTTCCCCGGACTGCGCCACATCGAGCCAAACTTCGGCAAGATGAGCATCTGGACCGATCTGCGCGACACCTTCGGCAAGGTCGGTGTCGAACTCGGCGATACAGTGGACTTCGCGCGGCTCTTCCGCGAAACCGCCTTGATGAACTCGGAGCAGATGAAAGCGCTCGAAGACATCTACGGCGCGTTCGGACGCGGATGGCTCCGGCAACTTCCCAAACTCGCGGAGACAACTTGCGGAGATGAAGTGCTGGACGAAGCTGGTCTGACCGAGAGAGTGCTTGCGTCCATCGAGCAGCCAGTGATTGCACTTTATGATGAATTCTCCCCGTTCCTTGCGACCTGTCGCTGGCTAGAACAACACCTGCCCCGCTGCACCGCGGAGATCATCCCCGCGGCCAAACACCTGGCGATGCTCGATAACACCGCCGGTTTCACTCAAGCCGTTCTCAAGCACTTAAAGAGACTGACAGCGCGATAACGATGTACTTCTCCTCATTCATACTGAAGAACCTCACGAGGCGCCCCTGGCGGAGCGCGCTTACCGTTCTGGGACTGGCTGTCGCGGTCGGGACGATGATCTCGCTGTTGGCCGTCAACCACAATGTTGAGTTCGCGGTGAGCGATTCCTTCAACCGGCGCGATGTCGATCTGGTCGTCACTCAGGCCGGGGTCGTGTTTGAGACCGACAGCGACTTCAGCGAGGATCTGGTCGAACAGGTGCGGAAGCTTTCTGGGGTCGCGGAACATGGAGTCTCGGAGGCGCTTGTCACCGTGGAGCCGCTTTATCGCGAGAACGGAACAGTCCTGAAAGAATCGATTATGGTTCAAGGGTGGAAGCCGGACAACAAGGCGTTCTCGGACATCGAACTGCTCGAGGGACAACTCCTCACTGAAGAGTCCATGGGCAAGGTGATTCTTGGCAGCCAGCTCGCCAGCAACATCAAGAAAGGAGTCGGCGACACCATATACCTCCGGGTCGATTCCAAGTACGAAGTCGTGGGCATCTACAAGAGCTTCGTGAGTTTTGAAGATAAAGCGGTCACGATGTCGCTCAAGGACGCCCAGAAGTTGACCGGCAAGCGGATTACCGGGTTCTCGGTTCGCGTCAAGAAGACTGCCCCCTCTGGAACACCACAGGCAGAAGCAGAAGTTCAGAAGGTGAAAGAGGCAATCGAGGCTCTTCGCGATTCCAATGACCCGACCGTCCGGCTCGCGGCTCGTACGCCCGATTCCTATGTGGACTCGCTCACGCACCTCAAGATCGTCCGGGCCATGACATGGATGGTCGGAATCATTGCGATGGTCATCGGTATCATCAGCGTGCTGAACACAATGGTGATGTCGGTACTGGAGCGAACGCAGGAGATCGGCATTCTCCGAGCGGTCGGCTGGCCTCCGAGGCGCGTGATCCAGATGGTTCTCGGGGAAGCGATCCTGTTGGGGCTAGTCGCTGCCGTGGTCGGAACCGTGGGTGCGATCATGGCCACTCACCTGCTCGCGATGTCGCCCAAGGTGGATGGCTTCATCGAGCCGGGCGTTCCTCTGAAGATCATGGCCCAGGGAATCGGGATCACCGCGGTCATCGGGCTGCTTGGCGGCATCTACCCGGCGATCCGAGCCGCGTGCCTCCTCCCCACGGAGGCGATTCGTCATGACTGACACATTCGCCGACTATCTGTTGTTCGCCGACCGGGTCTTCAAAACTTACCCGGATGGCGATGTCCACGCGGTCAACGGCGTGACGCTCGGAGTGCGCGAAGGCGAATACGTGGCGATCACCGGGCCAAGCGGTTGCGGGAAATCCACGCTCCTGAACTTGCTCGGAGCGCTCGACCGACCCGATCAGGGCGAGGTGTTCTTCCGCGGAGAATCACTCTCGAAGCTTCGAGACCTCGACCGCTTCCGGGCGAGGCAAATCGGTTTCGTATTTCAGTCGTTCTTCCTGTTACCAACACTCACCGCGCGCGAGAACGTGCAAGTTCCGATGTTTGAAGGCCCGCCGCTCTCCGCCCGCGACCGCGCGAAGAAGGCCGATGCGCTTCTGGATTTGGTCGGCATGGGCAAGCGAGCCAAGCATCGTTCGGCTCAGTTGTCGGTCGGCGAACGTCAGCGTGTCGCTCTTGCCCGCGCTTTAGCCAATGACCCGGTTCTGTTGCTCGCGGATGAACCGACGGGCAATCTCGACTCCGAGAACGCCGCGAAAGTGCTCGATCTGCTCACGGCCCTTCAGAAGACACACAAACTGGCTCTTATTGTGGTCACGCACAGTCTGGATGTGGCCGAGCGAGCGGATCGAGTCGTGAAGATGAAAGATGGGCAGGTGGTCGAGGATTCCGGAGCCGATCTGGTTCCCACTCCCGACGCCGCCGCGACCGGGTGAAAGAGTCTCAATCAGAAACTCCCCACCGCGGCCGACTCACACCTCTGCCGTCACCTGATGTAATCCCCACACGGGCGGAAGATCGCCCACTTTCAGCGCGCGAAGCAATTCCTGTTGCTCCGCGATCTCGGCGAACGACATGATGCCAAGCGAAGCGAACGAGTCGCGGACCTCGTCGTAGATCATGCTCATGTTTTCAAGAACGCTCTCGTCGGTCGCGAATGGGTGCCAGGCGTGCCGAACATTCGAGTACCCGGCTTCTTCGAGCGCGGGAGCGAGAGATGCTCCCACGGCGGGCGAAATGCGCCACGCGGAGTACAGGTCGTTGATCGCCTTCGAGAACATCAACAGCGGAGCGAGTTCCGGGCGGCCGGTTGATTCGAGATAGGCAATGTTGGCGAGCGGTCGGCGGAAATCCGGTTCGAGGAAGCCGATTCGCGTGCCGGGTTGGAGGATCGCGCGCAATCGACCGAGCAGGAACTCCGCCATCGGGACGTGATGCAACACCGCGCGACCCAGAACAACATCCGCGCCCTCGATCCACTCGCCGGGTTTCGATACGTCCGCGAGGACCGGCTTGAATCGCTCCCCCGCGAGCTGTTCGAGAGAAGTGTTCGCCTGTTCCAGAAGACTCCGGGAGGTATCCACTCCCACAACGACTCCCTTTGGGCCGAGACGATTCAAGATGCGTCTCGTGAAACTGCCCGGCCCGCAGCCGAGTTCGACCACGCGGTCATTCGGCGTGATCGCAAGCGCATCGAGCAGCTTTTCGGATGGCTCCGCGAAGTGCCGATCCTGAATCTCCAGCCGGCGCGCAGCGCGCTCCGTCTGACCGAGAACATAATCCGAAGCCGCGGTCATGATGTTGCCTTCAGAAACTTCTGAAACGGTTCTCCGAGTACCTTTTCGATATATGGAGTCACATTCCAGAAGCGTTTCATCTCCTGATACTCGCGGATGTGTATCTCACCTCCCGCTGGTAACCCTCGAACGGCCCGGATCATCAAGTTGCGTGGCGTGTGCTCGGTCGCTAGGAACTCCACGATGTCCGTGCGATACCCCATGATGCGCAGTGAAAGCGCGCGGAATGCATCGGTCAGCAGGTCCGCGGTGCGCTCGCGCATGATGCCGTGACGGAGCACTGGTCGCAGAACATCCGACGGGCCATCCGCGCGCAGTGAGCGGTTCAAGTCGTGATGACAGCATGGGACACTCAAGAGCAACCGAGCTTCGCTTCTCACTGCCTGAGCGATTGCATCATCGGTCGCGGTGTCACAGGCGTGTAGCGCGAAGACAATGTCGGCTTTCACATCAACCGTACCGATTCTCCGGCACTCAAAGAGCAAGCCATTCGCGCTGAGTTGCTCGGCGCGCTCGATACTCTTGCGAATCACTTCTTCGTTCACGTCCACGCCGAGAATGCGCGTCGGGATGCCGAGTTTGTCGTTCAAGTAATGATGAGCGGCGAGCGTGAGGTAACTCGACCCGCAGCCGCAATCGAGAATGATCGCTTCTCGGTCAAGCTCTCTGATGCTCGCGTCATCGAGGACGTGCTGAAGTTGCTTGAGGAATTCGTTGATCTGCGTGAACTTCGCTCGCATGGTGGGCCGCACGCGGCCATCCGCTGTCGCGATGCCCATGACTTCGAGCAACCGGTCGGCTCGGCCTTCCGGCAGCGGCACGTCCTTCACGCGGTTATGCGGTTCGACTTCCGCGGGCGCTTCCGAGACTGGTGATTCGGCCACTGTTCCGCGACCGATATGAACTTTTCCCCTGCGCGACGTGCGGATGTCGATCTCTTCGGTTTGAGTGGTGATGTGAATTGCCGCGAAGCCGAAGGAAATGAGTTCGTCGATTGGCGTTTCGCATTCCTCCAGCGTGAAGTTCTTGGTGATGACTTTCTTCGCCCCTTGGTAAGCAAACTGAAGGTGTCGTGAGCCTCGAAGCGCCACCGGTCGCACGACGACGCGCACCCACTCGCACGCAACTCCTCGCGTTGTGCCCGCGAACGTCGCACGTCGAAACGTGTCGCTCCGAATGGCATCGCAAAGCAACTCGCGCATCTCGTCGCGGTTGGGATTCGTCTCCATGAAGGCATTTTACGCGCGGGAAGAAGTGAACGATACGATCCTCCTTGCAAGTCACGTTGACTTGTGGCTCAAGAGGCTTCCACGACGATCGCATGAATGATCCAGATCGGTAGCCACAGCCCGAGCGTCAGGACGGTCAGAACCAGATGGAGCACATGAGGGCAGGTCGGTTTGTCGCGGTAGACGACAACCTCTCGCTCTCGTCGGGGGCGTCGGCGGGCCTCCCGTCTGGCGTCGCCCGCTTCCCGCCTCGCCTCTTCCGCTTCCCGCATGGCCACATCCACCGTCTCCCCGCAGACGGGGCATCGCTTGGCGCGAATCGAGATGATCTCGCTACAGTATGGACACTCCTGAGTATCCCGGCGTGCGGGCTGAGCAACAGGAGCGGCCTGGGCTAACGGTGCAGGAGGCTGGATCACGACCGGTGCTGGCGGCTGAGGCGGTTGAATGACCGCTGGCGGCTGGCTTGCGGGAAGAGGCGGGAACAAACCGGGGAGCCAGGAAGCAGCGACCCAGCCGGGCATCCCGTCGCGCCACACCATGTCGGTCGGGCGGAGAGAACCGGACTCGGCCAGAGCCTTGAGCTGAGCCTCGGTGATCGGTCCGCGGCGCTTGTCTCCGACCATGTAATACCACACCGCCGCCTGAGTCGGAGCTGGTGGCGCTGGGAGTTGCTGGACTGGTGGACGCGAACCAGAGACCGGAGCGGGCCACCGGTCCACGTCCGCCTTGCATTTCGGGCAGAAGCCGGACTCGCCCTCAAGCGAGGGCGGCGCTTTGATGACCGCTGAGCAGTGAGGACATCGGTAATCGACCTGTTCCACGGGCGGGTCCTCCTCGTCGTATGGGCGGACGGTCGGGAGATCGCAGCGAACGGGTCAGTGGATCACTCCACCGACCCGTTCCTCCTCGGAGTTGTTTACTTCTGGTCCTGAGTCATGGAAGGCTCACAGGCACCGCCGGAACCGGTTGCGCAACTTGTTGAGCGAAACCACGATCCGCGGGGTTGATCCAGACCGCTCAACAAGTTGCGCAACCGGTTCCGAAAGCGGTGTTGGAACAGCCTTCCTTGAGTTGGATGCCTGGCGAAGCGCTCGGATGACGCAACATCATCCTGTCGCAAAGCGACGAGCTAAACGCAAACTCCGAGGACGAGTGGAAGTTATCGCAGAGGAGCAGACGAAGCAAGCACGGAGGCGAAAAGTAGTGCCGTGTGCCGTCTTTGAGTGTGGTCCGCTCGCTCCGCGAGTGGTTTTGAAGACACC
>JAKEEV010001253.1 GCA_022616395.1 Planctomycetia bacterium
CCGCTTCTCGCGATTGTGCGAATTGACACAAGCTTGCGAGTTGAGCTATAGTAAGGTGCCCAATCTGTGCGCGCTTCTAATCACGGGCAGGAGGTCCGTTTCGTTTTGCAGGATGTGATCGCTCCTCGCGCAGTTTCAGGTGGATTGGTGTGCCTGGTGTTTGTGTCGTGTCTTTTCTGCCTTTCGACACAAACACCAGTTCCACACCAATCCACCTGAAACTCTCCGAGTGTCGGGAGCTGTCTGAAACGCCTCCCCGTTCTCTCCTCGGGGCGGATGACATTTATCTGACGGGGTGCCCGCACCAAATGAGACGAGGACACGGAGCGTAGTCGCTCTCATTTACCAAGCAGTGTGATCCATGCCCATTCCAGCGCCCGACCCGACCGGCCGGCCGTCAACGGCGAAGAACGCCGCTGCGCCCGGACCTTCGTCGGGACCGGCGAATGGCCGCGAGGAGAAACTGGCGAACGATTTGACCGGCTCGCACCACCAGGAACCGCTCTCCGAAGTGCTCCGCGGATCGAGTTCCTCCGAGCGCCGAACGGTTGAATCGGACATCGCTCAGTTCCTCTCCAGCCCGCAGAGCATCGTTCCCAACACCGACGACGCCCCGACGGTCATTACTCAGCACAACCGGGCGCAACATCCCGCAACGCCTATTCCGTTGCCCGTCTCCGGCGAGACACCTTCCATCGCCGGTCGCCGATTGGGGAATTACGAACTGATCGAAGCGGTCGGCGCTGGCGGAATGGCGGCAGTGCTGAAAGCTCGCGATCTGGAACTTGGCCGAATTGTTGCGCTGAAGATTCTTCCTCCGGAAGCCGCTCGCGATCCGGAAGGAGTTAATCGCTTCAAGCAAGAAGCACGAGCCGCGGCCAGGCTCGATCACGAGAACATCGCCCGCGTCTATTCGTGTGGAGAAGATCAGGGCTTACACTTCATCGCATTCGAGTTTGTTGAAGGCGATAACTTGCGAGTGCTGATCGACCGCGCGGGAACGCTTCCACCGGCGGAATGTATTCGCTATATGATGCAGGTCGCGGCCGGGTTGCATCACGCGGCCGAGCGAGGAGTCGTTCACCGCGACATCAAGCCAAGTAACATCCTGATTACGCCCGACAGACGCGCGAAGATCGTCGATATGGGGCTGGCCCGGCATCTCGGCTCGGAATCGGCCAACGGAGGGGTGACTCAGTCAGGCGTGACGCTCGGGACGTTCGATTACATTTCCCCCGAACAGGCTCTCGATCCTCGGCGCGCGGATGTGCGCAGCGACATCTATTCGCTTGGCTGCACCTTCTACCACGCACTCACTGGTCGGCCACCGGTGCCCGAAGGAACCGCAGCGAAGAAGCTCCAGGCTCACCAGCAACTGCGTCCGCTCGATCCACGCGAACTCAACCGCGCCATTCCTGACGAACTGGCGGTCATCCTCGCCCGCATGATGGCGAAGGACCCGGCGCAGCGATATCAGGCTCCTTCCGAGTTGATCGCGCATCTGAAGGGATTGGCCGAACGGCTGAAGATCGGCTCCGACGCAGTGGCTCACGATGCCGCGGCACACGCGGTCCCGGCTGAGTTCCACTTGCTTCCCGAATCACCTCGATTCCGACCCGGCTGGATACTGGCCATCGCCGCTGCTGCCGTCGCAGTGGCCGCGTTCATCGCGTTCACGGGCAATCCTGGCCCAACTCCAACTCCTCCTCCCGCCGATTCGTCAAAGACAAAGGGGAACGATCCGTTCGCCGGGTGGCAACCTCCTCCAACTCCCAACCCGAATCCGCCCGCGGCAACAGTGCGAACGGTTGACGAGTTGATCAAGAAGCTCGAAGACCCGAAGACAACAAAGATCACGCTCGCGCCCGGCAGATACGACCTCACGCAACTGGATCGGCCGGTTGTCTTCCAGGGGGAGAAACTGGAACTGATTGGCGCTCAGGGTGGAGTCTCCCGGCTGCTTCTCAGCGCCAGCGAGACTCGTGGCGCGATCGGGTCGCTTGCTCTGAAGGCCGAATCACTCACCGTGCGCGGAATCTGGTTCGAGTTCTACCCGGAGGGCGACATCGACGCGGGTCCGACAAAGCCCGTGGGCTTGCGGCTTGACGAATCGGCGAAAGTGGAACTGACCGACTGCGTGTTCATCCCATACGGACAATCCGAAGGACACGAACCGCGTTCGGTGTGGGTGACGCGAGCGGCCGAAGGCGCATTGCCGCAAGTCACGGTGAGGCGGTGTCTGTTCGCTCCTGGCGCGATGGGCTTAATTGTGCCAGCCGGCTCGACGGTGAATCTGGATGACTGCGGATTCGCTCCTCACTCTGCCGCTCTGATGATTGAATCGCCCATGACGGGAGAAACAGCCAGTCGGTCGGATGTGCGATTGGATCGCTCGTCGTTCATGCTTGACCCAGGCGCATCCGTGATCGAAGCAGCAGCGCCCGCGAACCTGAAAGTCACCGCTTCCGATAGCGTCTTCGCGCCGGCAAACGGCTCGTCGATCCTGCCGGCCTTCCCCACCACTTCGGACGCTCGGCGGCGCGGGGTGGTTATCCGAGTTCGAGGAGATCAGGCGAAGGGAGTGCAGTTCGAGGTGCCGGACGGCCGAACGAACGCCTACCACGAAGTCGATCCGCTCGGCACGGCGAAGGAAACTCTTACCTTCGAGCAATGCAGGCTTGCGGAACTCCCGGTCGAGGACAAAGGACGCGTGGAACTCAAGCAACGACCCTGGTGGGAAGCCGATCCGCTCAAGGCGCTCACCTCGGATACCTCTCCCTGGCGCGCATTCCGGCTGAAGGTGGAATCCGAGCCGGCCGTGTTCGTCAAGGACAAGCCTCACGTCATCGGGGTCGCGTTCCACAACCCGCTTGATGTGCGCAATCCCAGACGCGCTTACCCCGACATCAACGCCTGGCCTCCTCCTCGTCCGCTCTCCGCGGTCGAAGTCAAAACGAAGGTCTGGTACCCCGATGCGAAGGACAGTGAGCTATTATCGCCCGCGGTTGCCCGCAACCTCAGCGCTCTGCTCGATGTCATCCGACCCGGCGACGAGATTCTGATTCGACACAACGGCCCGCTGGCGGTCGATAGCATCGAACTGAAATCCGTCATCAAGCCCAGCGACGGCAAGTTCAAGGTGACGATCAAGCCGTATCCCGACTGCAAGCCAGTGCTGATGATTAAAGCCGACGATGAACGCGATCAGACAATCTTCAAGCTCAAGAATGGCGAGGTGATCTTCGACGGTATCCACTTCGTGCTGAAGCCGAACCGGCCGAAGGACACGCAACTCGTCGCGGCGGTCGCGGTTCTCGGCGGAGAGGCGTGTACGTTCCGCAACTGCGCGTTCACGCTGGCCGAAGAAGAAGATTCCCAGGTGGCCGCGGTTCTTCTGCCGGACATCGACAAAGTGATGGCGATGGACCCGATGACGCGCCCCGTACCGAAAGTGCGCTTCGTGAATTGTCTGCTGCGCGGAAAGGGCCGCGGAGTGTGGGCTTCGGTGAGTCGGCCATTCGATCTGGAAGCGACGAACACCTTCACCGCTCTGGATGGCCCGGTGATTCTCGCCGAAGCCGGAGGAAAGGCAACCGGAAGCGGTCACAGTACCGCGAAGTTCACTCGCGTCACTGCGATAGTTGCAGGACCGGTGATTGAGATGCGCGGGAGCAAGACGGGCGATGCGATGAAGACCGCGGGGCTGGTGCCAATCGACTTCGAGGCGGATGATTGTCTGTTCGCTGCGATGCCGGGAGCAGGTCGGGCGCTTGTGGAACTCGATGGAGTCGATCCCGCGGATGTCAAGAATCAAGCGTTAAACTGGCGCACGACGAGGGGGAACCGCTACGCGTCTTTCGACGACCGCGCACCAGCGGCGATCATCCGACCGGGCGGAGAGAGCACGCCAAAGGAATGGGACTGGGACCGGTGGATTGACTTCGCGGGCGAACCGCCCGCCGCGGGCAAACCGCTGGGCAAGGTGAAGTTCGAGAAGCAGCCCGAGATGCTCAAGGAACTGCTCACGATCCGCCCCGCGGACGTGGCGGTGAAGATGATCGACTTCCCCGATCTGAAAACTCCCCCGAAGCCAACCGACCTGGGAGCAACTCTCGACCTCACGAAACTCCCTCTGTTGCCGGAGGAGATGAGACCGGAACCAGATCCGGAACCGGGACCGCAGTAATACCCGCTCACGTTGAAGAGTTACCATCTTTGGTTTTGGGAATTGGGTGAGTTTATAAGCCCCCTCACCCGCCGCTACGACTGTCGAGGAACGGCAGTCTGCGGCGACCTCTCCCCATTGGGGAGAGGTGGGCTTTTGCCGTTCTCCAAAGCCATACGAGATGGGCAACCACCCCACCTCTCCCCGTTGGGGAGAGGTCGCCGCCGATGCGAAGCATCGATAGCGGCGGGTGAGGGGCAGGGCTTCCAACATGGTCATTTGCGCTGTATTTGAGCCGTTGTATCGCCATTTGGGTAAAGCGGTCGCAGGTGCCAATCATGTTTCTGGACAACG
>JAKEEV010001254.1 GCA_022616395.1 Planctomycetia bacterium
AACTACACTACTCTGCATGGACGACGCATTTCTTGCACAACTCCGCTGTCCGCTTGATCCAGAGCGCGAAGCAACGCTTTCGCGCGATGAGCAACAACTGGTGTGTTCGCGGTGTGCCGTGCGGTTTCCCATCAAGCACGGCTTGCCGATATTGGTGCCAGACGAGGGCGAGTTGCCTGCCCCGCTTCGCGAACTTAGCCAGCTTCCCTGTCGTCGAGCGGCCGAGCGCGTCAAACGAAACTGATCTCGCGAATCACTCACCCACACGCTATCTCCCACCCGATTCTCTTGGGGGGAAGGAACGCGCGTGGGGAACACCTTGCTTCGAGTCACGCGATCCGCGGTTCGTGTCGCGCTTGTGGTTGCGGCTGTGCTTCAGCTTGCGCCTATCGCCGGCGCCGCGGAGCCTGTCTCTGTGGCCCCCATTCCTCCCAATCTTCCGAGATACGATCTCGACATCACTCTCGATAACACCAAGAGAAGGGCCATCGTTCGCGAACGCGTGACGTGGACCAACAACACTCGTAACGCGACCGACCAGCTCGCGTTCAACTTCTATCCGCACTTCAAAGTGCCCGCGGGCGAAGCTCTGTTGTTCGCGAAAACTCTTGAACTGCTCCGGCTTCAGCCATCGCTTGGCATCGACCGAGACGGCCGAATGGGCGCGGTCACTGGCGCGTGGCTCGTGCAAGCCAACGCGTCACCAGTCGCGCTTGAGTACGCCTACGATGAGAACAACCCAACCGCGCTTCGTTTTGCGCTTCCTCAGCCGATCATGCCGGGTCAGACGATCACGGTGGAACTCGAATGCTGCGTGAGGTTGCCGAACAAACAGGGCCGCTGGGGGCACTACGAGGGCGTAACGTATCTGACCAACGCGATTCCGCTTCTGGCGGTCTACAACGAGGACGGCTGGAAGCCGATGCCGTTCGTTCCGTGGGCTCAGCCGTGGTTCAACGAAGCGGGCCTCTTCCACGCAACGATCATCGTTCCTGAAAACGAGAAAGTCGCGTGTTCAGCGCCTGTGAAGAAGGAAACGCAACTCGGCGATGGCCTCAAGCGCATCGAGACAGAGCCGTTCGTCGGTCGCGACTTCGCGGTGCTCTCGTCAGCCCGCTACGTGGAGTTCACCGGAAAGACGAAGCTCGCGGATGGCCGCGAGATCACAATCAAGTGCCTCGCGTTCCCCGAACACGAGTTCTACGCCACCGAGATCTTGAAGATCGTCGGTGAAGCGATTCCGGTCTTCTCGCAGTGGTTCGGGCCGTTCCCGTATTCGCAGTTCACCATCGCGGAATCGTACTTCGGCTGGAACGGCAACGAGTGCGCTGGGCTTGTGATGATCGACGAGCGCGTCTTCGGGATGCCGCATTTAGCTCGCGGGTATGTCGAGTATCTTGTGTCTCACGAGACGTGTCACCAGTGGTGGTACAACCTGCTCGGCACCAATGGCTATGCGGAGCCGTATCTCGACGAAGGAGCGGCCGCGTACTTCACACACCGGCTGCTCGACTTCAAACACGGCAAGAACAATCCGTTTTTGAAGTGGCCCAAGGCGATGGAGTGGATGCCGAACATCAACCGCGAGAACTACCGCTACGGCAGCATGTATCTGGCCATCCGCAACGGCGAAATGACGCCCGCGGCTCAGGAACTTCCACAATACAAGCACCTCTTCGGGCTATTCACCGGGGCTTATGATCGCGGATCGAAAGTGTACGGCATGATCGAGGACCGGCTCGGCGAGGCCGCGTTTCTCGACTTCATTTCCGGGCTGATGAAGAAGTATTCGTGGCGGATTCTCTCGAGCGCGCAGCTTCAGGCGGAACTGGAAGCCTACACCGGCCGCGAGTGGGGCGAATTCTTCCAGCGCTGGGTCTTTGGCACGGGGCTAACGGACTGGTCCGTCGAGCGCGCGAGTGTGGAACAGCGCGGCGGGCCGTACTCACGAGCGCTCTACCGCGCATCCGTCACGCTCCGGCAGAGTCGCGAGTTCACCGAGCCGACGGTGCTCGCATTCACGCGCGGTACTGATGTGCTTCGCGTACCTGTCGGCCCATTCACTCAACCTCAGCGCATCGAACAGATCGGCGCGGAGATCGTCCCGCTTGGCGAAGAGCGCTGGCGCGTGGATGTGGAACTCCCCTTCGAGCCGGAACAGATCACGGTCGATCCCGAGAAAGTTCTGCTCGATGCCAACCCCGCGAACAACTCCTGGAAGCCATCGGTGAATGTTCGCGTGACTCCGCTTTACACCACTCTCGACGAGACCGATATGACGGCCGATTACGACCGCTGGAACTTCACCTGTGGGCCGTGGATTTGGGGGCCGTCTTCGCCTGACCCGTGGTATACGCGATCCACCATGATCGGACTGAAGGCCGGCGTGTTCCGAACCGAACGCGCCACCGCGGGCATCTACACCACGGTTCGTTCCGACTATCGAGACGCGGTGGTCGGCGCGGAGGGGAAACTGTTCCGCGAAAAAAGCGAGTTCGGGGTGAACGCCGAACAACGTATCGCGGGTCCGGTGGGCGGGCTGGATGGCGCGAGCGGTCCGTTCCGCGCGGTCGGTTACTGGCGAAACAATCGTCGGCAAGGTTCGAGCATGTACCTCCCCGCGATGCTCTACGACGAGTTCTTCCTGAGTTATCAGGACAACTTCCTTCCGTTCCCGCGAACACGAGGAGGCGAGCGCTACGACCGACTCTGGATGGCTGGCTGGCACTTGCGGTTGAATCTCTACACGCCGTACTGGGATCCAGAATGCGGAATCTGGGCCGATGTGATGGCGGCCGGTGGGCAAGCGGAGTTTAGCGGCTGGAAGCCGATGTTCCAGGGGCGCGGGGAACTGGCCGGCGTGCAGGAACTCCCCGAATGGGCTGGGCCATTGCGAAATGTGCGCGCTGCGGCTCGCGTCGTTGGCCTGTTCGCTTCTCCCGATCAGGGGCAGTTCTTCGCGCTCGGAGGAGGAACTCTCTTCCGCGGATTCGACCTCGCCGAACGGCAAGGAAGCCTCCTGTGGGTCGCGAATCTTGAGTTGCGTTGGCCGCTGGCTCGACACGTGACGTGGGACATCCTCGATCACTGCCTCGGAGCGCGCAACGTGTGGCTGGCGACGTTCTACGATGTGGGAACAGTTTACGCGAACGGTCGCGCGGTTGGAGGCGGAGCGGCTCACGCGCTGGGCTTGGGTCTTCGCGTCGATATTGCCGTCTTCAGTTTCCTGGAACGCGCGACACTGCGCTTCGATGTGGGCAAATCTCTCAACGGAGGAACGCCGGTGCAAATCTGGTTCGGCCTCCAGCACGCGTTCTGAGTGCTGATTGTTGGCGGCTTGGGCGGTATGATGTGCTTCACCATGATTACGAATGACACGGAATTTGAAGTTACCCTCGACCGGATTCGACGATTTCAACTGCAACTGGCTCATCTCCGGCGGGTTGAAACCATCCCGGCGAACTATCGCCTGTCGTCATCCGGTTTCCTCGCCGAGATTGACAGGATGCAGCTTGAGGTTCGGGAGTACCTCTCCCAACTTCCAACGGAACTCGCTGCGGCCGGCTGACCGTGGGGAATCATCTCGCACTCGCGTTGCCCACAAACCGCTTCACCGGAATTCACGCGAACCAAACAAATCGCCTGAATCCATTCTGCCGATTCCGTCGGATTCTTCTGTTGCCGCTTCCCAGCGCGCGCCTTAATTTCCTAGCATTCGCACGCTCCTGTCGCCTCCTCGCCTGGGACCATATACTCATGGCCACCGCTCCGCCACTCACAACCGGCACCGATCCGCACGCGACTCAATCGATCCGCATTCTCTCGGCACTCACGGAGGGCTTTCCAGGGAACTTCGCGGTGCAGTTCTGGAACGGCGAGTCGTGGCAACCGAACACCGGGCCGATCCCGTTCACCGTTGTGCTCAAACATCCCGGAGCGATCCGGGCGATGTTCTGGCCGTTCGATAAGGTCGGGCTAGGAGAAGCCTACATCTTCGATGACTTCGACATTGAAGGCGACATCATCGCGTTCACGGGCTGGCTGAGGCATATCGTCAAGATGGCGGAAGGCCGGTCATTCTGGGCAAAGTTGCGTTTGCTTCGCGCGCTGAGGCAGTTACCGAATCAGAAGAATCCACGCGACCGGTCGAAAGCCGGGCGGCCGGTGCAGGGCGATCACAGCATCGCGAAGGATAGCGAGTCGATCTCCTTCGCCTACGACCTCTCCAACGAGTTCTACAGCCTGTGGCTTGACCCGACGATGCTCTACTCGTGCGCGTACTTCGCCTCTCCGGATGAGAGCCTTGAAGAAGCCCAGGTGCGGAAGATCGACTTCGTTTGCCGCAAGCTCCGGCTGAAGCCCGGCGAGAAGTTCGTCGATTTCGGCTGCGGCTGGGGAGCGCTTGTGATCCACGCGGCGAAGCACTACGGCGTACACGCGACCGGTGTGACGCTCGCGGGCGAACAGGCAAAGTGGTGCGAGCGAGCGGTCGATGAGGCCGGCGTGCGCGAGCGCGTGAAGATCATTTACAGCGACTACCGCGACTTCAGCGCGCCGGGTCAGTTTGATAAAGCGTCGAGTGTTGGCATGGGCGAACACATCGGCATCAAGTACCTGCCGGGTTTCTTCAAGAAGATTTACGAATGCCTCCGACCGGGCGGAGTGTATCTTCATCACGGCATCATGCTGCGGCCGAACACGCCTTATCCGCGCTGGACGCCGTTTGCGCGCAAGTATGTGTTCCCCAACGGCGAATTGCACTCGATCTTGGTTGCTCAGAACGCCGCGGTCGGCGCGGGCTTTGAAATCCGCGACATGGAGAACATCCGCGAGAACTACGTTCTGACTCTCGAAACCTGGGTGAAGCGCCTGGAAGCCAACCGCGAGGCCGCAGTGAAGATCGTTGGCGATGTGAGCTACCGCATCTTCCGCATCTACATGGCGGGTGCCACAATCGGCTTCAGGTCGGGCGTCTACGCGCTCAACCAGGTGCTGCTGGCCAAGCCGGAGGAGGGTGGCGTAACTGGTTTGCCACTCAACCGCCTGGACTGGTATCGGTAATTTGCTTGCTGATTCCACGAACAGAACGAGCGGAGGAGCATCAGTTCGGGTAAGATGATAGTGCGTCACACCCTAGCTTTTGCACCGACCCGAGTATCCGATGCCAACAACCCCTGTTCCACACAAACCCACTAAGGCCGAAATTGCGGTTGAAGAGGCGATCGAACGGCTTCGCGTAGCGGTTGTCAAGTCCCGAAGTACCCCCGGAGTCGCCGACGAGGCCGCGAAGGCCATCGAACACCTGAACCAGCTCTACGCGAAGCACAAGGAGGCATTCACGGCCGAAGACATTCGCTTCTCCAATGTGCTTCGCGGGTTCCTCGGCGAGCGACTCGCTGCACACAAACCCAAGACCGCTCACACGAAAAAAGCCAAGCGCAAGGGCGATAAACTCGATCACTGCTGGCGCTGCCAGACCCCGGTGGACGAGCGGTTCACGACGAACTGCCCCAAGTGCAGCGACAAGAGCTATCAGTGGCGGGTCTGCCCGGTCTGCAATGCCTGTGGCTGTCAACGCGCCGGCCTCGTGCTGATTTGAAAGCAAAAGAGGTTTATCCGCAGATTTCGCAGATACACGCAGATTGAAAACCAAAGAGCAAGAGTGAGATCGGTTCAAACTCAGTTCTCTGCTGTTTTGAAATCTGTGTCTATCTGCAAAATCTGCGGATAAACCTCTTCTCTTCCTCTCATTCCGGTAGCGGTTTCCCTTTCGTCTCTGGTGCGATTGCAATTAGAAGTAGTCCCACCACATACACGCCCGCGACGATCGCGCACGCCTGCGAATAGTCCTTGTTGAAGGCGGCGAGTAAGTTCGCCATTTGCAGGTTTCCCGCCGCGGCAATGATGCGACCGAAGTTGAAGCCGAAGCCCTGACCGGTTGCTCGAACGGCCGTCGGGAACAGTTCGGGGAGATAGAGAGGCAACCAACCGTAGAAGGATGCAGAGACGAGGCCCAGCACGCCAGCGAATAGCACGAACGTGACTCCGTAAGGTGGCTTACCGCCCTCGTAGAAACGACCCTGCTGGTAGAACGCGACCATCAAGACCAGCGAAAGGATGCACAACACCGCGTAGACCGGTCGGCGTCCGAGTGGAGCGCACAAAAGCGCGCCGACCAAACATCCGATCACCGCGCCGATCGACGACGCCACCTGAAGCCACGCTCGACGGAGTTCGTTGGGCGTCTCTCCCGGTAGTTCATTCACCCACATGTACATCCACATCAGCCCGGCCCAGGTACCCAGGAGTGCTACGCCACTGAGACCAGCGGCGAGCAGCATTCTGCGAAGCGTCACTCCGCGAGCTTCCGGCGAAAGGCCACTTCGCAACAAGTATCCGCGCGCCGGATACAGATAACCAACGACAACGACCACCAAGCCCACAAGCGACCCGACGACGCGAACCCACATATCGAGCTTCTCGGTCGGAAGCGCCCAGAGAGCGATTACCCCGCACGCGGCCGCGCAGCCAACGAGCACGCCGAGCAGGTCGCGTTTCGACCAGTGAGACGCCTTCCCCGCTTCCTTCTCCTTGGTCCACTTGTCGGATTCCGGCACAAAGAGGCGAATAAGCATTGTCAAGAGAGCTGGTACCGCGCCGACAAGCATCAACAGTCGCCAGTACCCGTTGGCGGTCAGCTTGGTTGCCCATTCGTCGGGCAATCCGACTCCGGTGATCGCGCTTTGTATCTGTCCAGGAGTGGAGTGATTCAGACCGAGCGAGATTGCTCCACAAATCAGGTAGCCGAGGTTGCCGAATGCTCCGATCAGTCCCGCCATTAGAGCGCGCGATGCTCCCGGCCATAGTTCCATCACCAGAGCAACGCCCAGCGCCCACTCGCCACCCATTCCCAGCGCTCCAAAGAAACGCAACACCGCGAGCTGTTCGGGAGATTGAGAAGCAGCACTTAACCCGCTGCAAAGCGAATAGAGCAGAATGCTGATAGTCATGGCGCGCACGCGGCCGATCTTGTCTCCAAGCCAGCCGAAGAGCACGCCTCCGGTAGCTGCTCCGACGAGGAAGCACGCCAGCACAATGCCGTACCACTTGTCCACCAGCGCCTTGTCAGGCTTCGACGAATCGGTGGGATCGCGGAGCCATTCTCCAAGCGCGTCCTTACCCACAAGCGGAAAGAGGCCCATCTCCATGCCGTCGAACATCCAGCCCAGAAGGGCCGCGAAGAGGGCAAGCAATCGGCCGCGAGAGGTTACAGCAGGCAGGTTCATGGTGCGATCCAGCAGCGAGGGATGAAGGAAAGATGACGGAATGGGGCACAATGGGCAAGGGGCAACTTCAGATCACAAGCAGAACTAATGCTGAAAGTGCGTCGAGTCTCATGTGGTCGGGCGCATTCTTCCGATGTGTCCTGAATAGCCCAGAACGACAGAGGAGAAGCCATGCGCGTACTTTACCGCGCTGCGCGCGTCTTCGCGGATGAAGGATTGGTGGGATTGGTTCGCCGCGCCGGTCGGAAGATCGCGCGATTGGGTAGGAGCGAGAAGCCGCCGGCGGGTGTCGTTGCGACTGCTGAGCGGTCCATCGAGCAGGAAATCGAGTCGGCGAAGCGCGAGTATCAACTCCAGTCGGATACCTTCCGCGCTCGCTGCGCGGGACTTGGTTATGCGGGACTCGACGATTACTACTGGTATCACGCGGTCGATCTGGGCGATGGGTTGGTCACTCCGGGCGATTACGACTTCCGCCACCAGATCAGTTCGTTCGGTTTCCCCGCGGACATGAGCGGCATGCGCGTGCTGGATGTCGGCTCGGCGACTGGATTCTTCGCCTTCGAGTTCGAGCGCCGAGGAGCCGAGGTTGTGTCGGTTGAACTTCCGTCGCTCGCTGCCTGGGACATTCTCGGTGCGGAACGCGGAGACTTGATCCGTCGGTTGATGGCGGCTCATAATGCCACCACTCCCGAAGAAGCTTACGAGCGACATCTGGACGGGCCATTCCAGTTCTGCCATTCGCGATTGCGTTCGCGTGTCAGGAGATGTTACGCGTCGATCTACGACCTCGCTCTCTCCCAATTCGATGGCAAGAAGTTCGACATCGTGTATGCCGGCGACATTCTGATGCACCTCTTCTCGCCCTTCGCGGCTCTCGACGTACTCTCTCGACTCACAGGCGGCTCACTGCTGTTAACAATCGAAGTCCCATTTCCCGGACCGGCAGACCAGCCGTTGGTTGCGTTCTACGGGCACCTGAGTGAGGAAGACGGGCGGACGTGGTGGATGCCGAGTCGAGGATGCGCTGAACACATGCTCCGCCGGATCGGGTTCAAGTCTGTCTCCGTTGTTGGTCGCTATTCTGGCATTGCCCGACGAGCCTGGTTCCCGTATTCCCGCGAGGTAATCCGAGCGTCTTGGGTGTGATCGGCGCGGATTCCGATTCCAGAATGCGCCACCCGAATCGTAACACCCCTGACGCTCACTTCTGATCAACGCTTGCATTTCTCCCTCCGCTACCGCATTCTGCATTTCTGGCCGCTTGTCGAGTTTCGACTGGGTAATCACTTGTTGGGAGATTGGAACTGGGACCCTCTGTTGAAATCTTGGTTTGAGTTGGAGTCCCGGCTTTAGCCGGTCTTGCAGAACCGCCTGAAGGCGGAACTCCAACACAAGCCGCTGAGAGATCCAACAGAACGAGTCGGCTCGTTAGAAGTTCACCCCTCGCAGCGTCTTTCCGGTTGAACTCACTGGCACGGAGTTTCACCATGCGCTCACTGATCTCTCTGCTCGCTGTGTTGGCGTGCGGATCGTTTGCAAACGCCGCGGGGCTTACTCCCGAGGAAGCCGTCAAGCGGTTCAAGCTCCCCGAAGGCTTCTCGGTGCGCGCAGTTGCGACCGAGCCGATGATCCGGCAGCCTGTGAGCATGAGTTTCGACTCACGCGGACGGCTCTGGGTGCTGCAATATCTTCAGTACCCCAATTACGCGGGCTTAAAGCCGGTGAAGCAGGATCAGTATCTGCGAACCATCTGGGACAAAGTGCCCGAACCACCTCCTCACGGCCCGAAGGGACTCGACCGCATCACGATTTGCTACGACCCGGACGAGAACGGCGTATTTCGCAAGTCGAAGGACTTCGTAACAGGCTTGAACATCGCGAGCGGCTTCTGCATCGGCAACGGAGGAGTGTACGTCGTGCAACCGCCGTATCTGCTCTTCTATCCCGACAAGAACGAAGACGATGTTCCCGACGGCGATCCGCAAGTGCTTCTCTCCGGCTTCGGCATGGACGACACTCACTCGCTGGCGAACTCGCTTCAGTGGGGACCGGACGGCTGGCTCTACGGAGCCGCGGGAAGTACGAGCACTTGCAAGATCAAGAACCCTGCGGGCAGACCGAAAGACCCGCCGATTGAGTTCCAGCAAGGCATCTGGCGCTATCATCCAAAGACCAAGCGCTTTGAACTCTTCAGCGAGGGGGGAGGAAATACCTACGGTTTGGACTTCGACCGAAACGGCAACGTGCTCGCGGGGACCAACTGGGGCGGGTTCGCTTGCCTTCATCAGATGCAAGGCGCGTACTACGTGAAGGGCTTCAGCAAGCACGGCCCGCTCCACAATCCGTACACCTACGGCTACTTCGAACACATCCCGTACACCGGCTTCAAGGGCGGACACGTCACCTGTGGCGGCGTTCTTTACGACGCGGACGTTTACCCCGAACAGTATCGCGGACAGTACATCGCGGGGAATCTGCTCTCCAACGCGATCTACTGGCACAAACTCACTCCGTTCAAGTCATCTTTCCGCGCCAGCTTCGGCGGCGATCTCATGACGACGGATGACAACTGGTTCCGGCCGGTCGATCTCTTGCTTGGCCCGGATGGGTGCATCTACGTCGCTGATTTTTACGACAAGCGTGCTGCTCACCTCGACCCGGTGGACAACTGGGACAAGACCAACGGCCGGATTTACCGCATCGAATACAAGGGCGGGCCGAAGTACCCGACGTTCGATTTGCGAAAGAAGACCACTGCGGAACTGGCGGAGTTGCTGAAGCACCCCAACAAGTGGTGGCGGACCGAAGCACGCCGATTGCTCACGGAACGTCAGGATCAGAGCGTGTTGCCGAAGTTGCGCAAGTGGCTGCTGACGGAGAACGGTCAACTGGCTCTCGAATCGCTGTGGGCGATTTACACCTGCAATGGCTGGATCGAGCGCGATTTCGAGAACGTCGGTCCTCACAAGAACGAGTACGTTCGCGCGTGGGCGATTCGCTTCATCGGAGACGATGAGGAAATCTCGGAAATGTCGCTCGCGACGTTCGTGGAGATGGCGACCAGGGAGAAGAGTCCGGTCGTTGTCGCTCAACTGACGTGTTCGGCGAGGCGATTCACTCCGCTGCAAGAGTACGATCTGGTGAATGCGTTCATGGAAAACCCACTCCTCAGCGACGACCCGCAGTTGCCACTACTGGTGTGGTGGGCGATGGAAGACTCGAACCGGCGCGATACGACCGACACCGTGCGCTTCCCATACCCCCAGCCGCCGAACGCGAAGCTCGCCAACTTCTTCAACGAGCGAGTTGCCAGGCGGTTGATGTCCGAGAACATCACACGCGGACGCGAACGCATTGGGACGCTGTTCCAGTTAACAACGGGAGCCAACGACGACATCAACCCGGTGCTCCGAGGAGTCTCCACGGCCGTGCAAGCTCATCCGGTTGACGCGGTTCCGCCAGCGATTCGCGCTCCGCTTGAACAGTTGCGCAAACAGCGCCCGAAAGACCTGCTTGTGCTCGAAGTCTTGGCTCGCATGAAGGACGCGCCGGCCCGAGCGACTCTTCGCGCGATCGTAGCGGACACCAAAGCGACCGACGCCGACCGACTGAAAGCGATTGATCTACTTCGACAGATCCGCGATCCGCGCGCTGAAGACACATTCCTTGAGCAACTCGCAATCGCGAAGACCGATCCGCTTCGCGTGGGTTTGCTCGCCGGACTGGAAGCGTTCAGCCATGAATCCATCGGAGAGAAAGTTCTCGCCGCGTATTCAACCTTCCCTCCCGCGGTGAAGAAACGAGCTGTGCAACTGCTCGTGTCGCGCGCCAACTGGGCGCTCATGCTCTTCAAGCAGGTGGACGCGGGGAAGTTTCCCAAGGCGGATATTTCCGTGGATCATGCGCGTGCCGCGGTGGGATTGGAAGACAAGGAGGTGACCACGCTGGTCGAGAAACACTTCGGCAAGTTCACGCCGGCTACGCCCGGCGAAAAGCAGGCGCGCATTTCGTGGTTGAACACAGCCATTGGCCGCGAGAAAGTCGCGGATGCTGTTCGCGGAAAGGCGCTCTTCACCAAGCACTGCGCAGCGTGTCACCAACTGCACGGAGAAGGAACGAAGATCGGCCCGGACCTCACAACCGCCGACCGCAAGAACCGCACCTACATGCTCACGCACATCGTTGACCCCTCGAGCTACATCCGGCCAGAGTTCCTCGTCTACTCCGTGCTGACAAAGGACGATCGGAAGCTCTCCGGCATCGCGACCGAATCGGGCGAGTCGATCATCCTCGCGAACTGGGTGAACGATCAGATCGTGAAGACGACCATTCCGAAAAGCGAGATCGCGGACATGAAGCCCTCGCCAATCTCGCTCATGCCGGAGAAGATTCTCGACACGCTGACCGATGCACAGGTCGCGGACCTGTTTGCTTATCTCGTCTCGAACCCACCGAAGGACAAAAGAGACCCAGCGCCAGACAAGAAGGAAGACGCGAAGAAACTCAAGGTGTGTCTGGTGTCGGGATCGTTCGAGTACAAGTCGGATGACTCGCTCATCGCGTTTCAGAAGTATCTTGAAGACAACTTCCCGATTGAATGCACGCGCGTGTTCGCCAAATCAGACAAGGACGCAGCTCTTGCGGGTCTGGAGAATCTCGAAAAGTGCGATGTCGCGATCTTCTTCACACGTCGGCTCCAGATAGATGGCGATTCACTGGAACTGGTGAAGAAGTATGTGAAGTCGGGAAAACCGATCATCGGCATCCGCACCGCGAGTCACGGGTTCCAGAAGTGGCTTGAGATGGACAAGGAGGTGTTTGGAGGCGACTATAAGGGACACTTCGGCGCGAAGATGGTGTGCGAAGTGAAGATCGCGGAGAAGGGGAAGGATCATCCGATCTTGAAGGGCGTGATGCCGTTCAAGTCGAATGGCAGCCTGTACAAAAATCCCAACATCGCGGCCGATGTGACCGTTCTACTAACTGGGAGCATCCCCAAAGAAATGGAACCGGTCGCGTGGGTGCGCGAGAAGGGCGGCCGGCGCGTCTTTTACACATCCCTGGGGCACCCGGACGACTTCAAGGATGAAAACTTCATTATGATGCTGGTCAACGCGCTGGCCTGGACAACGAAGACCGAACTGAAGAAGAAGTAGCTCGAAGCCCGTGCGATACTGGAGAAGTGGGCCGCCCGCGCGTTGGCACGCTTGAAAGTCAGGAACAGAGAATAAACCGAATCTCACACCGGAGAAGAACCTTGAGCCGCCTTCAACTTGTTGTGATCGGTGTGGTGTTGACCATCACCGCCGCGCCCGCGTGCGCTGCACCACCAACGGATGTCGCGGATCTCTTTCCGCCCGACACGCTGGCTTATGCTGAACTTCACAACCCGGCGGAACTCGGTCCGCAACTCGCCGCGCTGGTGAAGGGCACGCCGCTCGAAGACAGCATTCCGTTCATCCACGCAAAGAAGGGTGAGGCGAAGACACTTCAGGAACTCAAAGGCAAGCAAGAGTTGGCAGCTCTTGCATTGCTTGCGTCACCGGAAATGATGGGCGAGTTCCGTCGGCTAGGCGGAGTGGCTTTGGGCTTGGTAGGGTACAACGCGCAGGGGAACCCAGAAATCGTGTTCGCGGTCCTCACCGGTGAGAGCGCGACAGCGGGGTTGGCCGCCCGCGCGTTCCTCACGATGAGCACCAATCTTCGCAAGGTTGGCGAAGTCTCGAAGGTGCCGGTCTTCCAGACCCGCCCGCCGGTGCTGAAGTACAACCCCAACGGTCAGCCGGAAATTGATCACGAGAAGCAACCAACCGAAGGGATGCACGAGCCGACTTTCGCTTACACGCCGGGGCTGTTCCTCATTGGCTCAAGCAAGAACGCAATCGGGACAGTTCTCAAGAGGTTCCTCGGTGAAGAGAAGACGCACCTGCGCGGGACCGACGAGTTCAAGACCGCAGCCGCAGCGTACCGGCAAACCGGTCTGTTCTTCTACATCAACGTTCCTCAGTTCATCGCCAAGACGGATGAGGCCGGGCGGCTTCGCGGGGCGATGTTCGACTTCGATATCTATTCGTGGGTGAAATTGACCGCCAATCACAAGGCGCTCAAGTCAATCTCCGGCTGCGTGCGCTTCCGAGACGGCGGGTTATCGCTCACTGTCAATGGTTGGTTCGATCCAGCTCAGAAAAGTCCACTGATGGATTTCTTCGCCGGTTCCGGAGTGAAAGTGGAACTGCTTCACCATGCCCGCAAGCCCGCGTCGTTCGCCGCGAGTGTTAACTTGCCCGAAAAGAATCGCGGCGCAGCGCTCATGGGATTTCTGGACTCGCTGGCCAAAGCCAACGGCGCTCTGGGCCGCTTGCCGAGCGATGTCGTGAAGGATCTGGAAGACAAGCACAAGGTTCCGCTGACCACTGGTGTACTCACGAAGGTAAAGAGCATCACGGTCATTTCCCCCACGAGGCAGGAACTCCCAAAGGGAGCGACTCTGATGCCGGTGATCGTGCTTCACATGGAAGACGCGCCCTCGGCGACCACCCTTGAAGAGTTCTTGCCGAAACTGATTGGCGAACTTGCCGGAGAGAAGCCGCCACAACCCTCGAGCGAGATGGTTGACAGAGTGAAAGTCTTCACGCTGGCCGGCACCGGGCTGCCGTGGAAGGCCGCGGTTCACTACGTCCGCAAGGACGCGGTGCTGGCGATCGGTCTGGACCGTAAGCACGTCGCCGCAGCGGTGACTCCGGACGCCGCGGCTTCGGTCGCGAGTGGCGACAAGGGGATCATCGGGCCAGCAGGCGATCCGGTCGCGCTACTCGGTACGTTGAGCATCGGTGATTTGCTTGTGTCGCTGACGGATGAACCCCGACCTGAAGGGCCGGTGCGCCCGATCGCGCCGGGTCGGCCACTTCCAGGAGGCGGCATTGGTCTTCCCCCGGAGAAACTCCGAGATGAAGAAGAAAAGGCACGCAAGGCGTTTCTGGCGGCGTTCCGCGAACTCCCACCGACCGTCGTGACCGTCCGGCGATCGGGAGATGAACTGCGGATCGAACTCTTCCAGCCGAAGGTGCAGGGCGGCGGGATGACACCGATTATCAACGCCGGTGTGACGTGGTTCGACAAGCTGGTGAACTTCCGTGACCCCAACCGCAACCTGCTCGACTTCTATGACGGCCCAATCAAGGGCCGGTGGTAGGCATAGGAACACGCGGGTCTTGAGTGTGGTCCGCTCGCTCCGCCAGCGGTATCTTTAAGACCGCTCACTCCGCGAGCGGACCACTCAGGCATTCCGATTGAACGGCTCGTGGTTGCGCCCTACACTAATAGCAGATTCCCGCGCGCGAGACGCACCGATGACATTGGCGCTGCTCTTCCTGGACCTTCGACTTCTTGGACCGCCACGGGGCCGGTCTTCTTCGCGCGTCGGTTGATCCGATCACGAGGTAGCCGCGGCCCCGGAGAGTTCCGGGGCCGTCCGCGTTTCTGGAGAGTTCCCATGCCTGTGCTGACCGATCCGAATCGCGTCATCATCTTCGACACCACCCTGCGCGACGGGGAACAGAGTCCCGGTTGCAGCATGAACCAGCCCGAGAAGATGGAGATGGCCCGCGCGCTCGCCGAACTCGGCGTGGACGTGATCGAGGCCGGATTCCCCATCGCCTCTCCGGGCGACTTCGAGAGCGTGCAGTCCATCGCGCGCGAGATCCACGGGCCGATCATCGCGGGTCTGGCTCGGTGCAACCCGGCCGACATCGACCGAGCCGCCGACGCGGTCAAGGACGCCCAGCGCCCGCGAATTCATGTGTTTCTTGCCACCAGCGCCATTCACCGCGAGTTCAAGCTGCGCATGTCGCCAGATGAGGTGGTGAAGCGCGCGGTTGAAGGAGTCAAGCGTGCCCGCGACCGCTGCGAAGATGTGGAGTTCTCGCCTGAGGATGCAGCGCGCACCGAACTCGACTTCCTGGCCGAAGTGGTCGAACGCGCGGTCGAAGCCGGAGCGACGACGCTCAACATTCCCGACACCGTCGGCTACGCGGTGCCAACACACTACTCATCCATCATTCGGCACCTCAAGCAGAAGGTTCGCGGGATTGATAACTGCGTGCTGTCGGTTCACTGCCACAACGATCTGGGTCTGGCAGTGGCGAATTCCCTCGCTGCACTTCAGGAAGGCGCCCGGCAGGTGGAATGCACCATCAACGGCATCGGCGAGCGCGCCGGGAATACTTCGCTCGAAGAAGTCGTGATGGCTCTGCACACGCGTCGCGATTTCTACAATCTGGCGACCGGCATCAACACGCGGCATCTGTATCCCGTTAGCAGAAAGCTCTCGCTCATCACCGGTAATCAGGTTCAGCGGAACAAGGCCATTGTCGGGCAGAACGCGTTTGCTCACGAAGCTGGCATTCACCAGGACGGCATGCTGAAGGAACGCAGCACCTACGAGATCATGAAACCAGAGGATGTTGGCATTCCGCGAACGGAACTGGTGCTGGGCAAGCACAGCGGCCGGCACGCGCTCAAGCAACGCGTCAACGATCTGGGCTATCGGCTCAACGACGAGCAACTCAACCGCGTGTTCGAGGAGTTCAAGAAGCTCGCCGACAAGAAGAAGGAGATTTACGACGCCGACATCGAAGCGCTGGCCGAGAACCAGCTTCAATCCGGCACCGGCAACCTGTGGACTCTCATTGGCTTCACCAGCACGGCCGGTACAGGTTCGCAGACTTCGGCCGCGGTCACGCTCAAGCATC
>JAKEEV010001255.1 GCA_022616395.1 Planctomycetia bacterium
GCGACGGTCTTGATTTAATCGGAGCCGGAAGCGTAAGCGACGGTCTATTGGTTTAACCCATCGCTTACGTTTCCGGTTCCGATAAAGAGAAATCCCTTCGCTTACGCTTCCGGCTCCGATTCGTTGACGAATTATCTCAGATCGTCCAGGCAATGAGTTCCCCCGCCGAAACCAGAGTGTAGAATGTGGCCCGGAACGGTTGCCCAAAAGAGGCGGATGTACATTCCCGGTTCGATATTCCCACACAGGAGATTCAGCAATGGGAAAGGTAGCCAGAGAAGTCGTTGAGAAGTCCGGCATCAACGTGGAGGTGCTTCTCAAGAAGTTGGTGGCGGCCGCAGGCGCGGAGTTCACGACGTTCTACTACTACACCATTCTGCGCGTCGCCGCGATTGGCATGGAGGGTGAAGGACTCAAGGAGATCATCGAGGACGCCCGCATCGAGGACCGCAACCACTTTGAAGCACTCGTTCCGCGCATCTACGAACTCGGAGGCGAACTTCCGCGCGACATTCGTGGGTTCGCGGACGTGGCCGGCTGTCCCGATGCTTACCTGCCCGACAGCCTCAAGGGCGGCAAGTCACCGACCGGCGCTTCGCTCAAGGATCTGCTCACCGTGTTGGTGGAAGCAGAGCGCTGCGCCATTCGCTGCTACACCGACCTGTGCCAGTTCACGCAAGGCAAAGACCCTCGTACCTACGCCATCAGCGCCGCGATTCTCAACGAAGAGATCGAACACGAGGCGTGGTTCTCCGAGTTCCTCGGCGAAGGCCCATCGGGTCACTTCCGTCGCGGCAAGCCCGGTGCTTCGCCTTACGTCGCCCCCTTCATGACAGCAGACCACAAGTAAGAGGAGTGATCAGTAATCAGTAATCAGTAATCAGTGAACAGCGAAGAGTCAGTGCGGATTGATCACTGATTACTGATCACTGTTCACTGATTACTGATGACTGATCACTGGCACAAGGTGCTTCTCAGCGACGCCCTGAAGCAAGGGGCGCTCGCGAAGGTCTTCGTTGAAGGCGAACCGGTGCTCTTGGCGCGTCTGGAAGACGGGACCGTTGCCGCGGCGTCGGCGATCTGCCCGCATCGAGGAGAGGATTTGTCCGGCGGTATGCTCTACATGGGCGCCATCGACTGCCCACTTCACCACTATCTTTACGATCTGCGAACTGGCATCAATCGCTATCCGCGAGACGTCTTCCCCGCCGATCTCGCGGAGAACGTGGCGCCGCTGCCACTCTATCCGGTTCGGGAAGAGGACGGCTGGATCTGGGTTCGCGGTAAGGAGGCGTGAGCCGTGACGCGGACGCAGCGGCAGATCGAAGAACACCGTCAGGGCGAAGTGTGCATCGAAGTTCGCGACTCTGCCGGGTCGTGCTCGGATGTTCCCATCTGGGCCGAACAGGAGTCGCACGCGTTCGTCTTCGGCTGCGTCTTGCCGAAGTGGGAAGGAGCGACCGAGGAGGACTGGCAACGAATTGCGGATCGACTTCACGAAGTGTTCAACCGCGTGATGGATGACACGCGACCCGATTCGAGCGCGATCCGCGTGGATGTTCCCGACGATGTTCGCCTGAGTCAGTTCCAGTCGGAGTTGGACGAGCGCGCGGAGGCAGGAAAGCCATTGGAAGTCTGGATTCGCGGAGCGTCCGTTGGTCTGAATGCCGAAGACGATTCGCGCGCTGTGGCCGAACGTGTGGCCGCGTTGTACACGCTTTGCTTTGCGCATCCCGCCGTTTGTGGAATCATCTGGGCGGGCGAAACGGTCGCGGGTGGCGGCTTGCTTCGGCGCGATGGCTCTCCGAGACCGGCTTTTCGGTACTTGCACAAGCTGATTGGAACCGTCTGGCACTCGCGCGCCAGCGGAGAGACCGACGCGGCCGGCCGGTTTCGCTTTCGGGGATTCTTCGGCGACTATCGAGTTGCAGCGCGCATGAACGAAGCACCAGCGACCGTGGCCGTGTTCGCGTGCAAGGGCGAAGGTGGGTTGCCGGTTGTGTTGACAACGCCGGAGCCGGAAGCGTCGCGACGGGATTAAGAACCGTCGCTTACGCTTCTACTTCTTCTTCGGCGTGCCTTCCACGATCACGGTGATTGGCACCGAGGGGTAAGTCGGGATTGGGCGCACGACCGGTCCTTTTGGCAGCGGAGCGCCGCTCTGTCCGCGAAGCACAAGCGTATGTGTACCCGGCGGTAAGTTCGCGGGCACATCGATACTCAGTTTCAGTTCCTTTTGAGTTGAAGTGGCGGTCGCGATGGGTTGAGGACGTGGGTTGCCGCCGGGCTGTCGCGGGCCGAAAGTCGGAACCACAAAGAAGAGTTGAATCGCATCCTTGAAGTTCTGGCGTCGGTCAACCTTCAGAGTCACTTCGACCTTTCCGCCGGCCTTCGCTTTCACTTCCTCCTTGGTCGGCGTCAGCGAGAACGGAGTCTCTCCGCGAATCGCCAGAGCAAGCCCCGGCCCGCGATCCATACGCGTAATCATCGGGGCGTTCGGCGGTGGTTGAGTCGGTTGCACTCCGATTGCCGGCCAGGTGATCGTGAACGGTCGAGCCGTGTGCTTCAGATCGCCGGAAGTCGCGTGAATCTTCACAAAGCCTTCCCAGTCCTCCGCGTCCTTGTCGGCGACCAGAACGAGCGTTCCGCGAGTCTGTCCTGGCCCAATGACTTGCGGCGGGCAAGTCACGCCTTCGGGTAGATCGCTCGCGGTCAACTCGATGGAGTCATTGAAGCCATCGAAGCGGAACACGAAGACGCTGAAGAGTACCGCGCCGCCCTTGGGGAGCGTTCCGCCTTCCGGTAGGAACGGCGAGAGCGGCATCACCGCGACTCGGAAATCCGGGTTCTCTTTGGCGATGCGTAACACATACTGATCGCGCACACCGAACTGCGTGCCGGCCTCGCGTGTGGAAACCATCACCTTGTAAGTGCCGTCGTTGGGCACAACGAAACGATAACGAGCGGGGTCATCGCCCTTCGTGTAGAACTGGTTGGGGCTGAGTGAATCCGCGCCATCGTCCAGTTCGACAATCACCTTTCCCTTGTCGTCGGTGAGAATGAAGTAAGCATCGACGGGCGAGCCGATGCGCTCGGCGAACACTTCCAGCGTCCACACTTCTCCCTTATTCGCCTCAAAGCTGTACCAGTGTCGTTCGTTCTTTTTCGCGATGCGGCCCGCGACATCACACGGCACCTTCACCTCTTGCGGGCTGTCCGCGGTGGTGTTCTTCTCGTTGTCGAGGATGAGTTCACCGGCATTGGTGCCGAGAACCAGCAAGCCGTCCGTTGTCCCGGTTGCCCACGCATCGAGACTCGCGGCCCTGGGGGAAACGATTCCGGTCGAGCGAATCTCCGGCTTGAAGGGCTTGCGAGCGAGTGCCGAATAGCTCAGCGAGTCGAGCGGTCGGCCATCGGGCCGATTAAAATGCCCGGTCGGTTTGGCTCCGTTGAGATTTCGCCCGAAGATGGTGTGATTGTCGGAGCGCGTCGGCGGGAATATCGCATCCACCCACGGGCCGGTTGTCACTGTCAGCCGGTAGAAGTGATCGAAGCCACTAGAGCTGTAAGCAAACTGCGAGAGCCGAACGAGGTAATCACCATCGGTCGGTGCCTGGAAGTCGAGTACGGCTTCGCCAGCTCGGTAGCCGCGATTGGAAGCGAGTTGCTTCCCCGTCGACGAGACCACAATCAGGTCGGGCATCGACAGCCTGCCATCGAGGCTCGAGGACAGGCAGTACACGACAATGTTCTGCCCCGCCTTGGCCTTGAACGTGACGTAATCGACATCGGTATTCGCTCCGATGATACCGTTGACGGTGGTGTCGAGTTCGATCTTCTGAGCCTGACCCACATCGTTATTCGGTTCGGTTTCGTTCACATCCGTCATGTTGCTGACGACGAACGCGCGGGGATTCGAGAGGCCGTTCTTGCTCACGATGCGCACATCGAGCGTGCCGGACGCGATGTCCTTCGGCACGGTCACTTTGAACTTCACGAACGTGCTCGGTCGCCCTTGTTGTGGTTGCTTGGGAGCGGGCACCGTCCCGACGAGTTCCGCCTCGAAACCCTTTTCGCTGAAGAACAACTTCTCCTGACCGTCGAAGCCGTGGCCGCCGAAGGTGACTTCCACAGTGCTGCCGGCCTTCGCGCCGGGCGGAAACACGCTGAGTAACTGCGGGCCAGGCTGAGCCGTGGCGTAACCAGCCGCGAAGAACACGGCCAACAGTGCAGCGACGCGACGTGTGAACATGGTAGGTCTCTCGACTTGGAAGTTAGGCGGGATAGCTGAAGAGTAATCGCATTCGTAGATCACCACAAGCGCTCATTGTCTTTCGGAGTAGTAGGCATTCGCTGGGTGCCGTTCTGCTTTGGACGAGAAAAGCAACGGCACCCGGCGTGTGCCTACTACTATTCGGAGAACACCCATGCTTCCGAGTTTCGTTCGACCGACGCCAATCACCGACCGACTCTATGAATACGCGTTGTCGGTCGGCTTACGCGAGCCAGAAGCGTTCCGTGCGCTTCGAGAAGAGACCGGTAAGCTCTCCGAATGCGAATGGCAGATCGCGCCGGAGCAGGGGCCGCTACTGGCGATGCTGATTCAACTGATGGGCGCGAAGAAGTGCCTCGAAATCGGCACCTTCACCGGCTATTCCGCCGCGTGGGTCGCGAGCGTGCTTCCGCCGGACGGGAAGATTATCTGTTGCGAAGTCAACGAAACTTACGCGAACATCGCCCGCAAACACTGGTCCGCGGCCGGGTTGAGTGAGAAGATCGACTTGCGCATGGCTCCGGCGCTGAACACACTTACCGAGTTGCTTACCGGCGGGCAGGCGGGCACATTCGATTACGCTTTCATCGACGCCGACAAGGGCCGCTCCAACCTCTATTACGAACGCTGTCTGGAACTCGTGCGCGACGGCGGACTCATCGCTATCGACAACACGCTCTGGGATGGCAAAGTCGCTGATCCAAGCGTGACAGACCTTGATACGCTCGCCCTCCGCGCTCTGAACGAGAAGATTTTCAGTGACAACCGGGTGTCACTCAGTTTCTTGCCCTTCGCC
>JAKEEV010000190.1 GCA_022616395.1 Planctomycetia bacterium
TCGTGATCCCCGTCGGCCACATCGGGCCGGAGCGCTTTGTGGGTTGGATCGAACCGCTCATACTCGATGTTCGAGACGGCACAGCGGTCAATGTAGTAAGCGGTCAGGCGAACTTTGTGCTGGGGATGTTCGTCCTCGTTGCCGATTCCCTCCGGGGAGCCTCGCAGGAACTCGCCAGCGGGAATCAGCACCATCTCCCGGAGCGACCCGTGTGGTGAACGCAATTCGGCAATCGTCTCCCGCCGCTCGTCGCGAACCAACTCCCCGACCTGAACTGGCTGTTGGACCACGACGCGCGGGACTGGCGGCGGCGAAGGGCTTTTCACTGTCTCGCCCGGCGCGGCCTTGACCTCGGGCGGGCTTGCGCGTGGTACAACCGGCCGAGGCGCTTCGGCTGGCTTGGCCGGGGTTGGGGTGGCTGCCTGGGGATGGTCTGTCGCGGAGGGAAGCGGGGTTCCGTCGTAACCGCAGAATTTGGCACCGACGGGCATCACCCGATCGCACTTCGGGCACCGGACCTGGGTCGTAAGCGGCTTTCCGCACTTCGCGCAACTGTCGCGGACATTGGGATTGTCCGCTCCGCATTGGGGGCATTTCATGGTTTTCCCTTCGGGGCCAGCGCTTGACCCAGACCAACTCGGCTCCTGCCCCACGCCATCTGGTTTGAGTTCAGATTTGGCAAACGCCGCTGGCAGCAAGTGGGCGAACTCAGCCCAGCGGTTCTCATACTCCGCACGTCGAACCAATTCCCCGCGAGTTCGGCGGTGATCCAGTTCGATCACCAACAGTTCCCGGAACAATACCTCGCGCACAGTGCTTGTCGCATCACCGAGGTACTCACCCAGGTCTGGCTGTCCGCGCTGCCAGGCAGCTTCGAACCGACAGCAGATTCCATCGACCCAGCGCCACTGCGCGCCATCAAGGTCATCAGGTGTGGGCATGCTCATCCAGAGAGTTTCTCCCGCCAGAGGGCGTAAATGACCTTCAGTCGTCGCTGCACCCGCCGCTCGTTGATACCCAACTCCCCTGCGATCTCGGCGGTTGGTTTACCTTCCAGTTTCAAAAGCGCGATCCGGCGAAGTTCCTCTTCGGCAAGAAGCTCGATCAGTCCGCAGAGTTCTTCGATCAGATCCCCGACAAACTCTGGAGTCGGTTCGTCTCCGATGACGGCAACCAACTCATCCTCGGTGAGTTCAGTTCCAGGCGGTAGTTGTTTCTCATTCCACCGCTTCTTTTGGCGGGCGTAGCGCTGCAGGTTGTAGGCCTTGCGGGCGGTGATCTTGACCAGCAGCGGCCACAAGTCTTCACTCCCTTGCAACTGCGGGAATTGTCCGTCTTTGGCGCGGCGAAAAAACGTGCGCAGCGCGCTGAGCGCGACATCTTCCTCATCGGCCATTGCGGTCGGAAGCCCTCTGAGCTTCACACGGGCCAGGCCGACGACTCGACGAAAATAGCGGTTCCAGAGTTCCTCAGCCGCCTGGGGATTCCCGGCGTTCAGTTGCTTGAGCCAGTGGGTGACGCTCTCGGAAGCAGACATGGTTGAGCCTTGCACGGAGATGAATTGATTCTAAAGCGACCACACAGTGAACACCACTGGTTTTTCAAGGGGGCGATGTGGTGGCGTGACTGTGGGCCGCGAGATCTCGACTGTTGGAGATGGAGAGGAATGGTATCCTGAAGCAAGTCACTCACCCACACGATCTCCATTCTCCGACCTTCCCTCGGCAACTGATTCGCCGGGAACTGGAGGTTGGGGCGTTCGAGAACACGGGACCAGAGATTCAGCCATGCCAGCCATCGGTATTGACCTGGGAACCAGCAATTCCGTTGTCGCGGTCTACCGGCGCGGACGCCCGGAGTCCCTTCCGGTGCAGGGTCAGTCCCTGATGCCCTCGTGTGTCGCAGTCAAACCGGGTGGTGGGCTGCTGATCGGTATCCAGGCCAAGACACGCTCGCTGGTCGAGCCAACGCAGGCGGTCCTGGCAATCAAGCGCCATATGGGTGACCGCGAGCATCGGGTCGAGCTGGCCGGCCAATCGTATTCACCCGTGGACATCTCCGCGCTGATTCTTCAGAAGCTCGCCGAGGCTGCCCAGGATCAGTTGGGCGAACCGGCCGGGGGAGCGGTCATCAGTGTCCCTGCGTACTTCACGAACAATCAGAAGGAGGACACCCGGCTGGCCGGCGAGAAGGCCGGGCTTCGCGTGCTCGGCTTGGTCCCGGAACCCACCGCCGCGGCAATCGCCTATGGACTCAATCAGGGGAAAGATCAGACCATTCTTGTGTTCGACCTGGGCGGGGGCACGTTCGATGTGTCCGTCCTTCAGGTGAAGGGGAACAACTTCGAGGTGAAAGCCATCGGCGGGGATCACGCGCTTGGTGGTGAGGACTTCGACCGCCGCCTGATCGACCTGCTTGTTCGGCGGCTGCGGAATGAGGGCGGCCTTTCCAGCAACGCGCCGGAAGCCGAAATCCGACTGTTGAACGCCAAACTCAAGGAAGTGGCAGAAGCGGCCAAGAAGGAGTTGAGCGTCGCTGACGCCGCCGAGGTCACTGTTCCCGACACGCGCGGTGCGCTGCGCGTGATGCGCATTACCCGCGCTGAATACGAGGGGGAGATTCGCGACCTGGTCGAGAAGACGATCGTGGCCACTCTGGAGACGCTCAAGCGGGCGCGGCTCTCAGCAGACGATGTTGATCGGGTGGTTCTGGTCGGCGGGTCCACGCGGGTACCGCTGATCGCGCGCACGTTGGCGGAACGGGTCAGCGAGCCGTACACCGCGGATAACGTGGACGAGGTGGTTGCTCACGGGGCAGCGATCATGGCCGCCAGTCTCTCCGCGGTCGCGGAGGAACTGGCGCCCATCGAGGTGACCAACATCACTGCGCACTCTCTGGGTATTCAGGCCGACAAGGACCGGTTCGCGGTCGTCATCCCCCGCGGAACGAAGCTCCCGGCCCAGGCTGTCAAGACGTTCACCACCGCGCGCGACAACGCAGACCGGACAGACGTGGTGATCTTCCAGGGCGAGGACGAGAAGTGCAATAACAACCGTCAGATCGGCGGGGTGGGGCTGACCGGTATCGCGCGCGCGCCTGCTGGCCTACCAAAAATCGACGTGACGTTCTCGATTGATGCCGACGACGTGCTCAAGGTGACCGCGGCGGATCGGACATCCGCGCGAACGGGTGAAGTGGTGATCGAACGGTTCACGCCGAAACCGTATCAGCCTGGACCGGATCGGAACCTGAAGGACTTGCAGTCACTGCGATTCGGGGTGTCTGGGGTCGGGTGCGACAACGCGGGGATGGTGCTGCGCGGGCTGGGCCTGTCCAGCCGGGACATCGAGGACAAGGACTTCCGCCGCGCCGCGGTGCTGGCGAACTACGACGTGGTGTTCATCAACTGCATGGCCGACAGCACGCAGTTGTACGGCCTGGGGGACTCGATCAACCCGGAGCTGAACGCGCCGGCTCTCCAGGAGTTCGTGTCGCGCGGCGGGGTTTTGTATGTCAGCGACTTCGCGTACGGGAACATCAGCGTGCCGTTCCCGGGCAAGATCAAGTTCGGCGAGAGGTTCCAGGGCGTGGCGGGGACGGCGACGGCGACGGTGGCGGATCCAGATCTGCGGGCGCTGGTCGGGCCGACGTGCCCAATCGAGTTCAACCTGGCGTACCTGCCGGCGCTGTCGGCCAGGAGCGACTGCCGGGTGTACCTGACGCGGGGTAAGGAACCGCTGCTGATTTCGTTCCCGCACGGCAACGGGCACGTCGTGTACACGTCGTTCCACAACAGTCAGCAGCAATCGGAGAAGGCGCAGCAGCTGTTGTCGTACATCATATTGCAAACGATCGCGCTGGCCGCGAACACGCCGTTGGTGGAGTTGGTGGAGTCGAACAACCTCCGCGACACCAACCGCCCCCGCCGCGGCTAGTGCGCCTTCAGGAAATGCGCAGCGTGCTTTCGACGAGCCGCGACCGCGAGGGAGCGGTCTGCCTTCCCGCTCCCTCGCGGTCGCGGCTCGTTTGGCTGCGCCATCTTTTCTGAAGGCGCTCTCACGGTTGCTGCGCGCGAACTGCCCGACGCCTGCACTCGGTGAACAAGGGGTCGTGACCATGCCGCGTCACTTCTTCGGCTTCGCCTTCTTCAACTTCAGTTCTTCACCGCTCCTCGTGCTTTTCAGGATCAGTTCGTCGTCGGTGAGCTTGGTGATGGTGCCGGTCTCCTTCTCCTCCTTCCCGCCGAGCGACACAATGAGTTCCAACTTGTCACCGTCCAACTTGTAGGTGCCCTCAACCTTCTCGGACTTGCCCCCGATACCGATGGACATGATCAGTTTGCCATTCTCGGCGAACTCCACTACAAGCGGTGCACTATCAGCCGGCTCCCACTTGCCGATGAGCTTCTTGGGATCGATCTTGGCGTCGGCTGGGCCGGGGTTCATGGGCGGAACCACGGGCGCGGATCCTGCCTCCGGGAGGAACCACACTCGGACAGTCTTATCGCTCCCGCCGGAGACAACTCGCTTCCCGTCCTTCGAGATCGCCACGCCTTGGACCGAATCGGTGTGCCCGGTGAACTGGTGCAGTTCTTTCCCCGTGTCCAGATCCCAGACTCGGACGATCTTGTCCA
>JAKEEV010000191.1 GCA_022616395.1 Planctomycetia bacterium
CCGCTACACGCTCAACACGCTTGGCGTCTCCGCGTGCTTCACGGCTCCTTCCACATTGGAGTATCTGGAAGAAAACCTTGACGCGCTTCGCAATCCAGAATTGCCCGACGATGTGCGCGAGCGCTTGCTCGCACGCGGAGAGTGGATGTATCGCGAGGACACGGTCTTTCGCAAGACCGTGCGGGCGGAAGTGTGAAGTCGGACAGGCAAGATGCCTGTCTGTCTTTATCGGAGCCGGAAGCGTCAGCGACGAAACATAAAACCCCGTCGCTGACGCTTCCGGCTCCGATTCTTCAAGCCAAGCTCCCAACCTGTCCTACGAAAATACACCCAGTTCCGCTGCCGGTTACTTTCCTACCTGTCACTTCCTCACCGGGATTGGTTGAGACCTGCTCAACCATCCCGGTGAGGGCGCGCTTTAGCGCGCTTCACCTGCCTAGCACCGATGGCCACCCGCGGCGTTTCGCCGCAGTCAACGCTAACTGCTCGGCAGCGGAACCGGTGTTGCCTCCGTTGTGTGTTTGAACTGGGTGAACTCCTCACGCGAATCAATTCGGTTGCCGGGTTACTGTCCTGCTGTCGCCAATGTCAGCCGGCGCGTACGACCTGTGTGTTCGCGACGGCTGACTTTCACCTGCTCGGCACGACAACCCACCCGCGGCGTATCACCGCAGTTGAAGCTAACTCCTCGGCAACCGAATCGAGGGCTCCTTGTTGTGTGGTTATCTTGTCACTCAAACCAAGTTCTGCTGGGTTACTCACCCACTGTCTGGGGCGTGGTTCGTGCGACGAGACCTGTCACCTCGCACGTTCGCGCCTTCCAACTGGCTGGCGCTTGCAACCATCCACGGCGTATCGCCGCGGGAATCGCTAACTCTTGCCGCTGCGAACCGTGAATCAACTGATGTGAAGCGTCGGGCTACTTTCTTCCTGTTCGCACCGCATGCCGTGCGACCAGGACCTGTCGAGGTCGCACGGTCCGCTTAGCTGAACTGCTCGGCACGACTAACCACCCGCGGCGTAGCGCCGCAGTTGACGCTAGCTTTGCCAACGCTTCACACCAGTTTTCTGATTGCCCCCGCTGGCGGACTACTGACAACCTGTGGACACCGAATTCCGCGATCCGGACCTGTACGCTGATCGCGGAATTCGCGGTCTGAACTGACCGGCGCGAAAAACCACCCGCGACGTTTCATCGCAGTTGTCGCTAATCACGCGCCACGCGGGAGTCAATCTCTCTCGTCAAACTCCCGACCGCACGAGCTACTCACAGGCATGGTGGACGCGCTGCCGGTCCTGCGCCGGCGGTGCGGTCACCTGTTTGATCTGGCGAGCCAGAAGAGACATCCGCGGCGTATCGCCGCAGGATTCGCTAACTTCGGTCGCGGTCCGGGAACTCTTGCTTCGTTTATACCTCTTCGGTTGTCAATTCGCCACCAGTCACCAAAGAGCACCGATCACTTTCCTCCCGTCGCATCACGGAGAGCAAAAAGGCGACCTGACCTGTCGGTCGCCTGGTTCTGTGTTGTCAGGCAGACAACATCACTCATCCGCGGCGTTGCGCCGCAGCTCTTGCTGTTCGTTGTGCTCTCTGGTGGCTGTTGGCTTGGGCTTCCTCCTGAACGGAATGTTCACTCGACTCAGCGGAGACACCAATCACTTTCTTGCTGACGCATCTCTCACTTGATAGCCGGCCAGACCTGTCGGCCGGCGTGAAATGGGAGTTGGTTGGATAACAACTCACGGTCACCCACGGCGTTTCGCCGCAGAGGCTGCTGGTTTGTGTGTCGCGCCGGGCGAGCGAACACACGAATGCTACACAAGAGCGAAGCGCGGTTCCAGCCTCGTTGTTTTCAAAGTAGCCCGCCGCTCCGCGGCGGTGTCTTTGAAGAATCCGCCGCGGAGCGGCGGGCTACTATCTTGCTTTCCCCCACACTCTGCTCGATAACTACGCCACACCAATCGGAGGAGCATTCACATGGTTCGCATCGGCATCATCGGCATTGGCTTCATGGGCCGGATTCACTTTCTTGCGGCTCAGCGCCTCTCTGAAGCGAAGGTCACGGCAATTTGCACTCGCGATGCCGCCAAGCGCGCCGGTGACTGGAGCAAGACACGCGGAAACTTCGGCCCCGAACCCGGACAGGTCGATCTCGCGGGTGTAAAGACTTACGCGAAACTCGAAGAGTTGCTCGCGGACAAGGACATCGACCTCATCGACATCTGCACCGTCACCGATCAGCACGCGACAATCGCGATTCAAGCTCTCAAGGCCGGGAAGCATGTTCTGGTGGAGAAAGCCATCGCGCTTTCGCCTCAAGATGCCGACACGATGGTTTCCGCAGCCAAGCAAGTCGGAAAGTTGCTCATGGTCGCTCACGTGCTGCCGTTTTTCCCGGAGTTCAAGTTCGCGGCGGAAACAATTCGCTCCGGCAAGTATGGCAAGGTACTCGCGGCTCACTTCAAGCGCGTGATCGCGAAACCCGACTGGTCCGCGGACATGGCGGATGCGGCCAAGACCGGAGGACCGGCGGTCGATCTGCACATTCACGACACGCACTTCATCGGGCTGGTCTGCGGAGTGCCGAAGCAAGTCTTCTCGGTCGGCACGGTCGAAGGAGATGCAGTCACTTACCTGACGACATCCTATCTGTACGGTCCCGGAGGCCCCGCGGTGACGTGTTCAAGCGGCGCTCTCTCAATGAAGGGTCGGCCGTTCGTTCACGGCTACGAAATCTTTCTGGAACGATCCACGCTGATTTACGATTCGGGAGGAACTCCACTCACGCTCTTCACGGCGGATGGGCAATCCTCGCAACCGGCTCTGGCTGGAGGAGGAGACGCGCTTGCGGCGTTCGCGGATGAACTGCAAGCCGCGGGGAGTGGAGTAACGAGCGGAAAGGAGCCGGACCTCTTGAGCGGGAAACTGGCTCGTGATGCTCTGGTGCTGTGTCATCGCGAATGCGAATCGGTGAAACTGGGCAAGGCCGTCGCGGTCGCATGATTGCGCAGAGCGCTTTGCGGACGAGTGGAGCGGGTTTCAACGAGCCGCGACCGCAAGGGAGCGGTCTTACTCTTCCCGCTCCCTTGCGGTCGCGGCTCGTTGGCAGGCAGAGACACAATTCCTCAACGTCCTCTAACTTACCCAGTCGTGTCAACCGGAACACCCGTCGCAGATTCCTCTCAACCTCGTCTTGACAAACTGCAACGGTTCTCGCGGTCTTGCG
>JAKEEV010000192.1 GCA_022616395.1 Planctomycetia bacterium
TCTGTCGCCCCTCCGGGGCTTGGTGTTGTTGGGTTCGTGTTCCAGGGGTTACGCTCGCCTCCGGCTCGCTCACCCCTGGCTACATTCGGTCGCCGCTCCGCGGCTGAAAGAGCCACAGGGCTTCCGCCCTGTGCTACGGAAGACGGCCCCTCCGGGGCGAAAGACAACGAACGATTCACGCTGCGATTTGTGGAGGTTCTGCGATGTCCGACCGTGCGATTCTGCGTCGTGTGCAACTTGCGGCTGTTGTGGCCGTGGGTGTGCTCGTGTTCGCTTTCCCCAAACCGGCTCAAGGGTACGTTGAAGTGCCCATGACGCTCGGAGACATGGTTCGGCAGTCCACACACGTCTGCGTCATGCAGGTGTCGAAGGTGGACCGCGAAAAGAACCTCATCATCTACACGAAGGTGCAGGACATCAAAGGCAAGCACCCAACCAACGAGATCAAACACAACATCGGTCGCGGAGGACTGAGGCCCGGCGAGTGGCAAGAGATCATGAACTGGGCCGAAGTCGGCAAGACCGCGGTCTTCTTCCACAACGGAGGAGCGAGCGAAACGTTCTTCGGCACGTCGTGGTATCAGGCGTATCCGCAGGGCGAATGGTGGGGCATGTCGCACGGCGAGCCGTTCTTGCTCCGCACTTACGCGGGGAAGGCCGAGAAGCTCGGTGCAATCGTCACTGACATGATCGAGGGGAAGGAAGTGATCGTTCCGTGCATGGTGGACGGCGACAAGGAAGCTCTTCACAAGAAAACCGCTCGCATTCAGCGGATGAAAGCCAGCCTGAAGATTATCGACTACAACCCGAAGCGCGATTTCGTCGGCTGGGGAGGCGAGGACATTCGCCGACTCGCGGGCATGGCGGGCTTCGACAAGTACGCGGCTCTCGCGAAGCTCGACGCGGAGGCGCAGTCGGTTACCACGGTCGATTTCGATAACGATGGCAAGTCGGACATCTGTTTGTGTGGAGCGAACAAGGTCGTGCTGATGCAAAACGGAGGTGATGGGTTCATCGAAACGAGTCTGCCAGGACTAATTGGAGGCGCACGAAGCGCGGTGTGGGCCGATCACAACTCCGATGGCCTGCCCGATCTGTTGCTTGCAACACCGAACGGCCCGCGACTCTTCACCAATCTCGGTAAAGGTCAGTTCAAGGACGACACCAAACGCTTGCCGAAGGAGTTGGCTTACAACCTGACCGCGGCCGCATGGGGCGACTTCAACAGAGACGGCAAGCCCGACATTCTGCTTGCCAACGGCTTCCACGGACTTCGCGTGTACACCAACAGCCGACCCGCGACTCAGAAGATCGTCATGCCGAAGGTGGGCGAGTGGCACGCGATCGGCATCTTCCGAGCCGCGAACCCCGCGGACAACTTCAAGACCGAGTTCGCGGTGGAGAAGGAGCCTTTCAGCCCGCAGAAGGAGTACAAGGGGAAGCGGAACATGCCGACCAAGTGGGCGAAGAAGGAGTTCAAGAACCAACCGGTGCAGATTCCCGAAGTCGGCCAGAACTGTGCAACGTACGTGCATACCATCCTGGACATGAGCGCAGCGGCCGAGTTGCCGGTTGTCATCGGCAACGGCGGCAACACGCTCACGGTTTGGGTGAATGGCGAGAAGATTCACAGCGCGGAGAAGAGGAAACCTGAACCGACGCCGCTCGTGCTCAAACTCAAGCAGGGGAAGAACACACTCTTGGTGAAGATGTGCAACACCGATCAGCCGCAAGCATTCTCGTTTGCCATCGGGCATGGCGCCGGGCCGCCGGGCGCGTGGTTCGAGGACATTTCGACCGCGTGGGGCTTCGGGCCGGATGGTTTGGCTTCCGATGCGAAGGGAGACACGCTCGCGGTCGCGGACTTCACTGGCGACGGCAAACCGGATGTGCTCTACGGAGCGGGCACCGGCATGTTGTTCATCAACTCAAACGGGAAGTTCGTGCCGAAGGCTGACAGCGGCATTTCGTACAAGCCCGGTAAGGTCGGCCCGGCGGTGTGCGACTTCGACAACGACGGCCACCTCGACCTGTTCGTTCCGCAAGTCGATGGCAAGTGCAAACTCTACCGCAACGATGGCTCCGCGAAGTTCACCGAAGTGACCGCGTCAAGCGGAGCGCTTGCGAACGCGATTCCCGGCGCGGTTTCGGCCGCGTGGGGCGACTTCGACAACGACGGCAAACCCGATCTTCTGGTGTGCTGCCTCCGAGGAAGTAACCGCTACTTCAAGAACGAAGGAAGCGGCAAGTTCACCGACAAGACGAGTGACATCGGGTTGACACAGAAGGTGTTCAATTCGCAGGCCGCGAGTTTCTCCGACCTCAACGGAGACGGGCAACTTGATCTCGTCCTGAATAACGAAGGGCAGGAATCGAGCGTGCTGTTTGGCGTCGTCAAGACCGGCACGAAAACGCCCGTGATGGTCGCGCTCAACGGCACCAGTGGACTCAACGGCGGAAAGGTAGTGGTGAAGAACGCGGCCGGTCAGCGTGTCGCGTGCAACGCGATCACCGGAGGCGACTGCCGAGGAGGGCAGTGCGGGCTTGCTCCGCGATTTGCGCTCGACCCCGGCGCGTACAAGTTCGAGATCATCGGCTCCGACGGCAAGGTGACGGTCAAGGATGTAACCGTGACCACGGCCCCAATGCAGGTGAAGGCGAATTAAGAAGCAGATTTCACCGCAGAGAACGCAGAGAACGCAGAGAAGAGACAAGAACAGTTCAACAAGGACCGTCACCATGATTCATCGAACTCTGTTGTATTCTCTCTGCGCCCTCTGCGTTCTCTGCGGTGAAATCTCTGCCGCTGAGCCTGGCCCGTGGGCGACGTATCGCGGAAATGCGCAGCGCACGGGCAACACCGACAACAAGGCTGGCCCCGAGAAGCCCGCGATTCTCTGGATGGTGAAGGGGCCGGACCACTATGTTGCGTCGCCGGTTCCGGTGAAGGATGGCGTTTATGTCGCGGGCATCGGCGCCTTCAACAGGCCGAGTATCAGCGTGTTCCCCATCGCCGCGAAGAACCCGCACGCTGCCATCTGGACGAAGTCCGCTCCGTACCTGAAGCTCGCGTCGGTCAGTTCGCCGGCTGTCGTTGGGGATTACTTGGTCTTCGGCGACGGGATGCACCAGGATTCCGGCGGCGTGCTTCACTGTCTCAATGCGACAACAAGCAAACCGCTGTGGCAGCTTGTGTTGCCGGGAGACTTGATTCACCTCGAAGGCGGGCCGGTTGTCGCCAACGGGAAGGTATTCATCGGAGGAGGAGCGGCGGGCGTGTTGTGTGTGGAGTTCGACAAGGCGACGCTCAACGGCAAGGAGTACGACCTGCCGATCATCACCAAGATGCAGGAGGAGAAGTGGAAGGAGTTGGTGAAGAAGTATGAGGAGGCGAAGGCGAAGAAGGATGAGTTCGCCATCCCGCCCGATGATAGCCAACTCCTGAAGTTCGCACCCAAGAAAGTGTGGCAGAAGGGCGAAGGCAAATGGCATGTGGATGCTCCGGTGAACTTCGTGGGCGACAAGTTGCTTGTGCCGACTTCGTTCCTCGATAAGGAGAAGGTCGGCGAGCGGGCGCTTTATGCTCTGAATGCCGCCAATGGCGAAACCGTCTGGAAGAAAGAGCTGAAGTACAATCCGTGGGGAGGAGCGACGGTCGCGGGCGATGTCGTGATCGTGCCAGGAAGTTCCATCGGCTACTACTACAAGGAACTGCGAGGCGCGAAGGGCGATGTGACCGCTTTTGACCTCAAGACCGGCGAACAGAAATGGCGCAAGGAGATTCCGACAGGTGGCGTACTCGGAACCGTGGCGGTCAGCGATGGGTTAGCCGTTTGCACCGCGACTGATGGCCGCGTGAGAGCGTTCAAGGTGAGCGATGGCGAACGCGCGTGGCTCTACGATGCGAAGATGCCGGTCTTTGCTCCTCCCGCGGTGGCTGGTGGAGTTGTTTATGTCGCGGACTTGGCGGGCACCATTCACGCCATTGAACTGAAGACCGGCAACGTGAAGTGGACGTTCTCAATCGCGAAGGAAACACAAACTCCAAGTATGGTCTACGGTGGAGTCACGGTCCACGGAGGCAAGCTCTTCGTCGCGACGTGCAACATCGAAGGCGCTTCAGCGAACAAGGAAACCGTACTGGTGTGTATTGGCAGCAAGTAGTGTGAGTGCGAGTGTGAGTGTGAGTAAAGACAGAAGACCTGTTAGCCGCGAGCCGAAGGCGAGCGTGCCGCCTGAAAGGAATGAACATGAAACGCGTTCTCATCCCCCTCGCGTGTCTCGTGGCGATCCTCGTCTGGTTCGCGGAGCGGTCGCCGGCTCAGGACAAGGACAAGAAAGCACCCGGCGTGACCGTGGACATGGAGAAGAAGTTGGTGTTCGTGGACATGAAGGTCGCTCCGCGAAAGCTCGCGCACCTCAAGGGCGAGGTGTACCCGATTGAGCTAATCGCGTCGTGGCCGCACCCGAAGGGAAAGAAAGCACACGAAACGGTTCTGACCTTCGATGTGAACCCATCCGAGGTTCACAAGGGTTTGGAGAAACTTGGGCTGAAGCCGGGCAAGCCCGCGAAGGGTTCCGCACCGAAGGAAGGCGACCCGGACCCGAAAGCCGAAGGGCCGGTCGTGAATGTTTATGTCGAAGTGCCCGATGGTGCTGGCGGCAACAAGCGGCTCGGTTTCGAGAAAGTGCTCATGGACCCGAAGTCGAAGAAGCCACCACCCAAGATGACCTTCATCTTCACCGGCTCCGCGATGACCGCGCCCGACCCGAACAAGCCCAACGACAAGAAATACGGAGCAGACCTCACCGGAACTCTCATCGCGCTTTTTCCGGTCACCGACGAAACGGTGCTTCAGACAACGTGGACGATGAAGGAAGAGAAGTTCCTCAAGCTCGACGTGCGCCCCGACGTGCTACCAAAGGAAGGCACCGCGTTGAAGTTGGTGCTTGAAGTACCCAGCAAGTAGTGTGAGTGCGAGTGCGAGTGTGAGTGAAAA
>JAKEEV010001256.1 GCA_022616395.1 Planctomycetia bacterium
GTGGACCACACTCAAGCACGGCACCCAGCGAATGCCTACTACTTTGGTGTGGCGCGTCAATCCTCAAGGCGCCCACCCGTTTTTCGGGGAACGAACCAGATCACGAGCATTCCGACCGCGTAGATCATTCCACTCCAGAAGCCGACACGAGCATAATCGCCAGAGAACTGATCGAGCAAAAATCCCGCCGAGAGCACGACCAGCGCGGCGACCACTCGCCCGCTGTTAAACGAAATGCCGGTCCCGGTGGAACGCACTCGCGTGGGGAACAACTCCGGGAGGAATAGCGGTAGCCAGCCGAAGTATGTGATGCCAACGAAGCCCAGGATGAAAGTGAACACCTGGAACTGAGGGTGAAGCGGATCGAGTTGCGAGAAGATGTACGAACTGGCCGCGAGCGCTCCGAGGCTGATGAAAAAGTAACTGATCCTCCGGCCCAATACGCTCGCGATGATCCCACCGAGCAAGCTCCCGAACACCGCTCCTCCTGAGCGCGTGATTTGCGTCTTTGCCTTGCTGCGTGCATCGGGTTTCTTCACCTCCAGGCCAGCTTCTCGCGCACGCTCTTGTGCCGCGTGATCGGTCCACGGAATCAACCAGTTTGCGTTCGCCGCGGAGCCAACAACTGGAATCGCTCCGAGCATCACACCGAGGATCGTTCGTGACAACAGCGGAGGAGTCAGCACTTCGCGCAGAGGAGAGGTTGCTTGAGTTTCGTGTTTCGGAATGCGACTCGCCAGCCAGCGCGGGGATTCAGGAACGATGAGCAAGATCAATAGCCCAATCACCGCCGGAGAAGCACCGACGAGAAACGTCCAGCGCCAGGCATCATCTGTAATCGGAAAGCAATAGCCAATCACTCCGAGCAACACAAAGCCGACATTCGCGGCGGCTCCGAGCAACCCCGCGAGGAACGGCCGAGATGCGTTCGGCCACGCCTCCGCGACAAGAGCCACCGCGTTGGGCCATACACCCCCAATGCCCAAACACGCCAGAAACCGCACGACGAGCATCGTGTCCGCATCAGTCACGAAGTAACACGCAAGCGCGAATAGCGAGTAACACAACACACTCGCGCCCATCGCTCGCGTGCGACCGATGCGGTCTCCGAGCCAGCCGAAGTGCCATCCGCCAGCCGCTGCTCCAAACAGAAACGCGGCCTGGAACCACACGAACCCCTGCCGGACAACCTCTTCCGATGTGTCCGAGCCGAGCAGTCCGAGTGTCATCTGCCGGTGAATCAAGATGAAGAGCGAGATTTCCAGCCCGGCGAACATCCACGCGAGGAACCCGCCAATCAGCACGCGGATACGCTCGCCGCGAGTCAGTAACTGGTCCGGCGGGATGCTCACCCGAACACCTCGACTCGCACTTTCCCGTCGCCGGCGATGGGTGTGGGCTTGTCTTGCGCATCGGGTACGGTGGTGTGAGGATCAATTCCCAGCAGGTGGAACGCGGTCGCGAGGATGTCCTTGGGTGACACCGGGATGTCACGCACATCTCCTCCGATCTTGTCCGTACTGCCGACGACCTTTCCGAGCGCGATTCCTCCGCCAGCCATCACGACGGAATACGCGCGCGACCAGTGATGCCTCCCGGCACCCTTCGGCTTCGGGTCGATCTTCGGCGTGCGGCCGTGTTCGCTCATCCAGATCACAAGCGTTTCGTCGAGCAGTCCGCGTGCTTCGAGATCGAGAAGCAGAGCTGGAAACGCGAGATCGAACCCCGGCAAGAGATACTCTTTCAGCCGCGGATAGTGGTTGTTGTGAGTATCCCAGGCGCAGTTGGCGAACTGCCCAAAGCCGTCCCAAAAGACCGTGACGAACTTGCTCCCCGCTTCCACCAGCCGCCGGGCACACAAACACGATTGACCGAAGAGAGTTGCTCCGTAGCGCTCGCGCACAGTTAGCGGCTCGCGCGACACATCAAGCGCATCGCGCATCTTGTTTGAAGTCAGCAGCGAAAACGCAACGTCGCGAAACTTGTCGAACCCGCCTCCCCCACTCGCACGCGCGTCTAACTTCTCCAGGAGTGATCGGCGGTCATGGAATCGCGCGGCCGGAACGTCGGGAGTGAGTTCGCCAGTCGAGGAGAGGCGGAACTGACCATCGAGACCGCACGCCGCGAACGGGTCCATGAACTCCTTCGTCTGACCATCGGTGTACTTCGGAGCGATCTTCTTCCCCGCCCCATCAAACGCGGCCCACACGGGATCGAAGCCCTGACCGAGGAACGCGGCATATGGTCCTGCGCTCACGTTCAGATCGGTGCGCGAATTCAACAGCCACGGCAGCCCGACGTTTCGAGGAACCGCGGGTGCCGGGTTCCCAGAGCGCTTCGCTTCGAGGTAATCGACGATGGAACCGATGAACGGCCAGTGACGCGAATCGCGCGGGCGCGTTTCGAGTTCGGGTGTGTAAGTTGGAATGCCGCTGACCGCGTAAGCGACTCCGTGTTCCGGGTAAGGATGCGTGACTGAGCGAATCACGGTTACGCGATCCATCACGCGCGCGATTCGCGGAAGCAGTTCGCCGATGCGCACGCCGGGTACATTCGTGGGAATCGACTTCAACTCGCCCTGAATCTCGGCCGGCGCGTCCGGCTTCGGGTCGAAGGTCTCGTGTTGCGGTGGCGAGCCGTAAGGGAATAGGAGAATACACGCCTTCGCGCGGCCGAAGGATGAGTCTTTCGCTTTCGGAATTCGGTCCGGCTCGCTCGCCTTCAACTTCAGAAACGCCGGGAGCGTTAACCCGAACGCGCCGAGGCCGCCGATATGAAGCAACTCGCGGCGAGTCAATCCGTCACAGAGCGTTTTCGGTGAACCGAGGACGCGGAGCATGAAAGTTCTCCCAGAAAAATGGGAGTGGTGAACACCACAAGCGTACCGATATTCA
>JAKEEV010001257.1 GCA_022616395.1 Planctomycetia bacterium
TCATCACCGGAGCGACCAACCCCACCGGCATCGAGAAGCCCGATCTGAAGCAACTCCCGGCCTTCGCCGAGCGATTCACAATCACCGACGTGCGCGATACGCCTCCTTTGCCCGACGCGAAGGAAGTTCGCTTCACTTACAAGTTGCGTCCGCGCAATCGGAGTGTGAATCGCGTTCCGCGCCTGGAGTTCTACTACCTCAATCGCGCCGCGGCTCAAGACAAGCAGTATCCGAAGACCGCGGCGAAGTCTGTTGCGATCACGGTCACCGAGCCGCCTGTTGTGATTCCCCCTCCGCCGGTTCCGCTCGAAGCGCCGGAGTTCCTCTTCACCAACGAGACCGGGCCGGATGTGCTTGGGAGTAGTCCGCATGTGCCGGGCATGAAGGGCTGGGCGGTGATGATTCTCGTTGGCCCGCTTGTCGCGCTTGGCTGGTATCTGGTGTGGAGGAGAATCTTCCCGGATGCCGCGCGGCTGGCCAAGTTGCGACGTTCGCGAGCGGCGCGTCGGGCACTGGAGACGATTCGCAAGGCCGCACGCACGCACGACCCGCCCGCGACCATTGCAGCAGCCGTGTTGGGTTATCTCCGAACGAGATTCCCGCTTCCCGAAAGCGCCTCGACGCCTTCCGAAATCGCCTCCGCGCTTCGGGAGTTCGGTCTGCCGTTTGAAGTGGCCGAACAGACGGCGGATGTCTTCCGCGCCTGCGACCGCGCCCGTTTCGCGCCTCCCAGTGACAGCGGACTGTCACTCGCCTCCGACGCCGAGAACGCGATTGTGCGAATGGAGGCACTGGGGTGAACACGCCTTCTGTCTTTACCCCGAAGGGGGTGCAGACCAAAGCCCAGGGTCGATTGCGAAGCAAGCGCACCCTGGGTTACCAATGCCACACGCGATGCGCGATGGTAACCCAGGGTGCGCTGGCGCGACCCTGGGCTTTGGTCTGCACCCCCTTCGGGGTACAGAAGCAACTCCGCCTGTGTCTCCTTGCTCTCTTCCTCTTCGCTTCCCCCGTTTCGGCCGCGACGCCCGACGAGCTTCTTAACCAGGCCGAAAGTGCCTTCGCCGAAGGTGTCCAACTGCGTGGCGATTCGGTGAAGGCCAAACCCGCGTTCGCGCAGGCCGCTGGTGCGTACGATGAACTGTGGAAGCACGGGTTCCACACGCCCGAACTGGCCCTCAACCGAGCACGCGCTCACCGACTGGCCGGCAACCTCCCGCGCTGTATCGCAGCGCTTCAGGATGGGCTTGCGGTCGCGCGGTTCTCGCGCCCCTTGCAAGTGGAACTGACCAGCGCTCGCGACGCGGTCGAGTATCCGCTCGAAGGCGATCTCGCGGCTCAGTGCCGCCCGCCAACCAGCGGCACCGTCAGTTCGCGCATGTCGCCGACGGACGCGTGGGTTCTGGCCGGCTTCGCGTGGCTCGTTGCGTGTTTGGGAGTGGCACGCTTCGCCATGACACGCGCGGTTGGCTGGCTGGTGTTCGCCGGGGTCTGCGTTGCGGGATTGGCTCTGTTGGGCTGGCTGTGGGTTCAAGACACGCGCCAGCGCCAGCGCGAGGAATCATTGCCCTTGCTCGTGCTGGCCAATGACTCATACTTGCGGAAGGGAAATACCGAAACCTACCCGGCGCGAATCGAGTCGATCTTACCGAAGGGCGTTGAAGTTCGCGAACTGACGCGACGCGGAGGCTGGGTTCAGGTACGATTAAGTGGCGGCTCGGTTGGCTGGCTACCGGAACAGGCGATGATCCCATGCGGGAGAATGAGCGTCGAGGCGTCAGCCCGACGGTAGCTGAGCGTCGAGCCGTGAGGCCGACGGTTTCTGTTTGTGAGCGTCGAGGCGTAAGCCCGACGGTGCGAGTTTAAACCACCATCGGCCTCACGGCTCGACGCTCAGCTACCGTCGGGCTGACGCCTCGACGCTCACGGGTGATCAGACGGAACGGGAGTTTCACTTCGCATGAACGACTTCTTCCCACACTGGCGGCCGGCGTTGCCGTGGTCGATTGACACCATCGGCGTTCCCGCGCTGGTCATCGTTGCGACTCTGCTTGTGCTCTTCACCATCTGGACGTACTTCGGTCATCCGCAGGCCACGCGGAAGCGCCTCTTCATCCTCGTCGCGCTGCGATTGGCCGCGCTCATTGTCGCGCTCATCACCGCGGTGAGGCCAAGTGTCGGCGAGAACCAGAACACGAAGGTGCCAAGTGTGCTCCTCATCGGAGTGGACACCTCTCGAAGCATGACTGTGAATGATGAACTCGGCAACCGCCCACGCGAAGAAGCCGTGCGCAAGATGCTGGAGAAGTGCCAGCCCGTGCTTGACGAACTTCAGAACGATCACAACGTCAGCGTCATCCAATACAGCTTCTCCACATCGGATTTCAATGAGGCCATCAATCACTACACCTCGCAAACGCCCTCTAACGGCGACCGATCCGATTACGGCACACTCCTCAATCGCCTTTACGATCGCTGGCAGGGAGAGCGATACCTCCGCGCTCTGATTCTCATCGGAGACGGACAGGACAACGGAGAAACTTACACCCCGGCAACCGAAGGGGCCAAGTTCGGCCGACGCGGAACACCAATTCACACGTTCGTCGTCGGCCAGTCCAGCTCCAGCAACAACAAGCAGGACATCGTGGTCACAAGCATCGAGTGCGATCCGTCTCCGGCTCCCATCAAGACGACCGTGAACGTCAAGGCACGCGTGAATGCTTACGGCTTCGGCGGAGCACAAGTAGTCGCTCGCGTGTACTTCGATGACAAGCCGGTTGAGCGCATGGAATTCACCCTGGAAGAAGGAAAGGGACGCGACGGAAGGGGGAACGAACTGAAGATCCCCGTGAAGGCACCGGATACCAAGGGCGAGATCAAGGTGAAGGTGGAAGTGGGGCTGGACAAGGACGGCAAGATCGTTGCTTTGCCCGGCGAGCTTTCGCCGCTGAATAACTGGTCGGAAACGTACCTCACGATCACCAAAGACGGCGTTCGCATCCTGATTGTCGATCAACTCCGCCCAGAAGAAACGCGCATCCGGGACGCTCTGAGAACCGAGAAGCGATTCGATCTCTACGAAGTGACCCGACAGAGAGACCTTCCCGCCAACGCCAGCGAACGCGAACTGCTCGACCTCGACAGGCAAGCGTACGATGTCATCATCATCGGCAACCTGAGCGCGGAACACGTGAACATCGGCTCCAACACGTTCCTCCCGAAACTGGCAGACCAAATCAAGAAGAAGGGCACGGGCGTGATGTTTCTCGGTGGCGAATTCGCCTTCAAGGGCTACCCGGATACCATTCTGCCCATCGAAACTGGTCCGATCATCGACAACCTGACTCCGACCGGAACACCGATCACATGGTACCCGACGATCCCCACTGCACGCGGGTTGGAGAAGATGTTCAAGCTTGGTCCGAAGCCTGAAGAAACAAAGGACAAGTGGGACAGGCTCAATAGATTCCGCACCGGGCGACGAATCAGCGGCTACAACCAACTGATTCTTCCCAAAGGCGGACTCTACACCGTCTACGCCTGGACAACCAACGTCAACGACCCGAACCTCATCGAGGCCGGCAGCGAACCGCAAGGCGATGCGCTTCTGGTCGGCTCCCAGCGCGGAGACGCAAGCAAGGCTCGCTGGCTGGCGTTCGGCGCGTATGACACTTTCTTGTGGGAACCGTTCGGCCGACCAAAATCGCCGGAAGCAACCGAGTGGCATCACCGGTTCTGGCGTCAATGCGTGCTGTGGCTGGCCCACCAGGACGAAGAGGAAAGCCAGGTGTTCGCCCGCCCGCAGTTCCGACAGTTAAAGGTGACCGCCGAGCAGACGATTCGAGTTGGGATGAAACTCCCCAACGGTGACATCGACCAGAACGCGCAACTCTTCGTGCGCATCCTTCCGCTTGCACCCGGCCAGCAGGAGCCGAAACCCAACGACGAGAAGAACGCTCCACTCCAAACCATCTTGACCGACAAGGATTCAGCGCTGGAAGGGCGCAAGGTGGTCTTCCGTCCGACTCAGCCAGGCGAATACTTCGTGGTGGCGGAAAGCCCGATGAAGGGACCGGACGGCCAGCCGGTGATGGAGAACGGCCAGCCGAAGATGCATCGCGGAACCGCGAAGTTCATCGTGGTGCCGGATGTGTCGGATGAGATGTTGCAGGTGAACGCGAACCCGGATTTCATGGCTCGGCTGTCGCTGGCGACTAGCGGCAAGGCGATGAAGCTCGATGAACTGCCGGGCTTCTTGAACGACTTCCTCAAAGAGGTGAAGGACCCGAAGAACACTCTGGGCGCGAAGAAGCCGCGCTATTACCCCGACTGGAACCGCAACCGTTCGCGTGGCTTCCTGCCTCTGTGGCTGGTGGTCTTCGTCGCGCTGCTCGGCACCGAATGGGGCTTGCGAAGACTGTGGGGAATGATCTGAAGTAAGTGGCTCGTGGTTAGTGGTGAGTGAAGAAGCGGCATGCTTTGTTTTTCACTAACCACTAGCCACTCACCACTAACCACTACTCAGACACGGCTTTCTTCAGTTCGTCGAACGCGGACTGGACTTCCTTGTTGATGGCCTCGACCTTGTCGGTCGCGGCCTTCTCCAGTTCTTCGAGCTTCTTTTTGGCCGCGTCGCGCTTCTCGGTCGCGGTCTTCAGCTTCGCTTCCAGCTTGGTTTTCTCGTCGCCGGTGGCTTTCTCAGCCTTCGTCTTCAGCTCGGCGATCTGCTTGTCAAAGTCGACCAACTGAGAGTTGTAACCCTTGATCGCGTCTTCCTTCTTGACCGCGGGCTTGGTCGGCTCAGTCGAATTCTTGCACCCGACAACCAACCCCAGCACTCCCA
>JAKEEV010001258.1 GCA_022616395.1 Planctomycetia bacterium
ATCAAAGTCGCGGTTCGATTGCTCGACACAACCACGGGCAAGGAGTTGCGTCGCATCGAAGGCTTCCCGGATAACTTGCCGGTGATCTCGCTCGCGTTTCACCCCGATGGCAAGCAACTCGTCTGCGGCGCTGGCTTCTTCCCCAGCGATGGACCCGCGGCCAACGTTCCTCAACCCGCGAAGAACGCTCCGGCTCTGCGCGTGGTTCCGCTCAATGCGCCCGCGAAGGATGCGCCCGTGAATCCCTGGCGCGAGAGCAAGGTGCTTGAACTGCACGGCTGGCTGAGTGGCTCGGTCGTGTATTCCCCCGATGGCAAAACGCTCTTCGTGGGAGGCACTGAGGGTTACGTTGTCGCTTATGACACGGCGACGTGGAAGCAACTCTGGGAATCCAAGGACGGTCAACGAGTCTCCGCTCTGAGTGTTGCTCCGGATGGCAAAACGGTTGCGGTCACCACGAAAGACGGCATCCAGTTCCTCGACGCGGCAACCGGAAAGGACGGCGAGAAACTGGAAGAGAAGGACAGCGCTCCGATCGCGGTGGCCTTCTTCCCGGATTTACTTGGAACGAACGTGGTCACCCGTCGGGTGATCTTCGGGGATGCTCGCGGATACACGGTGAAGACACGGCGAGAGGCGGCGGAAGAAAAGCCGACGGTGTCCACAATCACGTCGAGCACCGTTCCCGCCGGCAAGAAGCCCGCGGATCAGTACGCGGTTCCGCTCGCAGTGGACCCGGACGGCAATCGCGTTGTCGTGACCGGACCGATCGACAAGGACACGGGCAAGAACGTGTTGTGGGCGTGGGCGGCTGGTTCCAAAGTGGAGAACAAGTTGCTCGAAGGTCACAAGGAAGCGGTCACGTCCGCCGCGTGGTCCAAAGATGGCAAGTTGATTCTCACGGGCGATGCGGAGGGCTTTGTCATCACCTGGGACGCGGCGACATTCAAGGAAAAGTCGCGGATGTCGTTCGGTGGGCGCATCGTGGCGGTGGCAATCTCGCCCGATGGCCATCACAGCGCGGCTGCGGTGGTGCGTCTGATCCCCGGAGTTGGTCAAGGGGCGTACGCGGAGGAACTCTTCGTCTGGGGAACCACAACTCCGCCGAAGAAGCCAGAGCCAGTTTCCAAGCACCGAGCCGGCGCGCCATTCACGGGAGTGGCATCGCTGGCCTTTGCGCCAGATAGCAAGTCGCTCGTGTCGGCCTTCTGCAACTTCACGCATCTCGCACGGCTCGGCGAACTCGTTGGCAAGGTGCGTGTGTTCGCGCTTGAAGCTCCGAAGCTCCCGCCGGAACCAGAACCGGCCGGGAAGTTCATCACCGATGTGAGCTTCAGCCCCGATGGCAAGAAGTATCTCGCGGTGACCGGCGAGAAGGTCACCGTGTTCGATTCGACCACCGGGAAGGAACTCTACTCGGTCGCGGGCGAAGCAGCGCGGTTCACAGCCGATGGCAAGTTGCTCGTGGTGATGGGAGAGAAGGAGATTACCTTTTTCGACGCGGAGAAGGGGCAACTCAAGACTTCTCACGCTCGCCCGAAGACGAAGTTCGCCTGGCAACGGGTCGGGTTCTCGCCAGATGGGAAGCGGTTCGCCGCTCATTTCGGCATGTTCGCCGGCATCTACGACACCGCGACCGCAACCGAAGCGGTGAAACTCAGCGACCGTTTCGAGATGGCCGGCTACATCCTGGGGAATCCGGGCAAGCAGATCGCGTTTTCGCCAGACGGCAAACAAGTTGTCGCGAGTGGCGTGCTGATCACAAAGGATGGTGTAGTGGGTGCCGCGGTATGGGACGCACAGACCGGCAAGCGACTGCAAACCTTCGCGGGCGACGCGGACGATGGCCCACGTTTCGCGGCGTTCAACCCCAATAAAGAGGAACTTGCGGTCGCGTTCAAGGACCGCGCCGAGGTGTGGACCATCCGCGGAGATGCGAAGAAGAGCGTGGTGAGGAA
>JAKEEV010001259.1 GCA_022616395.1 Planctomycetia bacterium
AGTCGGGGTTCTTTTCGGTCGGTATCGGGGCCTTCGTGGAGTCGTGCCACTTCAGCAGGTCGTCGAGCAGTTCGTCGCGCTTCTGGGTGTTGGTGTTCGAGAGGTCTTTGCGTTCGCCGATGTCGTCCGCGAGGTTGTAAAGTTCCACGGCCTTGTTCGTGGCGAGTTTCTCTTTGCTTCCATCAAGTTGCCACTCTTCGAGGTAGAGGTGAAGTTTCCAGTCGCCCTTGCGAATGACGCTCACCGGCCGCGTGCGGAAGACCGGATCGCGCCCGCGCGTCACCGGACTGTTGAGGTAACCCGGGAAGTGCCAGAAGATCGCTTCGCGCTTGAGCTTCTTCTCGCCTTTGAACAGTGGCAGGAGACTTTCGCCATCGAGCACTTTACCCTTCGGTAAGTCGGCGGCGGCCGCGGAGAGAAACGTCGGGTAGAGATCGACGTTGATAATGGGAACATCGCAAGTGGAACCGGGTTTGATGACGCCCGGCCAGCGCGCGATGAACGGCTCGCGGATACCGCCCTCGTAGTAACCGCCCTTGCTCCCGCGCAGCGGTTCCTGAGACGATTGTTGCGTACCGCCGTTGTCGGAAGTGAAGATCACCAGCGTGTTGTCTGTAAGTTTCAACTCGTCAAGCTTCTTCAGGAGCACGCCCACCGCGTCGTCGAGGTCGTAGAGGCACGCGGCGTAGAGCGCGTTCTTGTGCTGCATGCCGGGTTTCTTCGCCTGGAACTTCTTGAGCGTTTCCGGTCGCGCTTCGAGAGCGCTGTGAATCGCATGATGCGGAAGGTACACGAAGAACGGCTTGTCTTTATTCGTTTCGATGAACGCGCACGCGGCCTTCGTGAGCGAGTATGCGCCCTTCGGGTCGGCCGGTTCGTTGCGCTTGGCGTTCGGCTTCGGTCGCGAGTCGAAGAACACATCGAAGCCTTGCTCTTTGGGAGTCGCTCCGTCTTTCCCACCCAGATGCCACTTACCAAACATGCCGGTTGCATACCCCGCGGCCTTGAGCGCTTCGGGCATCGTGACCTGTTCTGGAGGAAGTCCGCTCTTGTTGGGAATTGGAATGAGTCGCATGAGGTTCTTCGGCCCGCGATCCGTGCTGCCGACCGCGAAGACATGATGCCGGGGCGTGTATTGACCCGAAAGCAAACACGCGCGGCTCGGCGCGCAGTTCCCCGCGGATGCATAGGCATTGGTGAACACCATGCCTTGCTTCGCGAGCGCATCGAGGTTCGGAGTCTCGTGGAAGTCGTTCCCCTGATAGCCGACATCCTTCCAGCCGAGATCGTCCGCGAAGATCAAGACGATGTTCGGTTTCTTGTCGGCCGCACTTGCGCTTACGGTGTTGCACAAGACACCCGCGAGCGCAAGAAGGAGTATGCGGTTCATAGCGGAACCTCGTTCGAGGAAAGTCGTGTCGCAGATTGGTTTTTGTAGCCGGCCTCTGTGAGGCCGGTCTGTCGGGTAAACCGGGGTCACAGACCTCGGCTACAACACGAGGGCGTTACTTCACCAGAGTGAGCGTGATTCCGGCGACATCGGCCACCTGCTTGCCGGGAATGTCGGTGGCTCGCAGTGTGAGTGAACCAGTCCCGCGAGGCAATTCAATCGTGCCGAACTTCCGCGCGCGGAAGTCCTTCATGTACGATTCGCCCTTGCGCGGCACGCGGTCGTTCGCTTCGCCGTAAAGCGGCGGGTCGTGTGCTTCGCTCACTTTGCCCGCGAGCTTGGCGTTGCCGAAAGTCAACTCGATGGTAGCCCCGACGTTCTCCTTCGAGCAGGTGTAGAGGATCGCGACTTCGTACTTCCCCGCGGTCTCGATCGCGACATTCCACGAAACAGAATCGTCCTTCGTCGTCCAGTTGGTGAGGAATGAGCAGTTCGGAGCAGGCGCGCTGCGGCGAACCTTCCCGGCGAACGTCGCGTCGCGAGCGGGGAGCCGCGTGCGTGGGAATTCGCGGTAGCCGACCGTGAACGGCCGGTCGTCTTTCTTCAGTGGAAGGAGCATCTCCTTCTTCCAGCCATCGACCGCGGCCTGCATCTTCTTCTGCATGTCGGGCTGATCCGTGGCGATGTCCTTCGTCTGGCTGGGGTCGGTCGTCAGGTCGTAGAGCCGGCCGGTATTGTCGAGGCGATACTTCTGCGTGCGAACACCGATTCTGCCGTTCCAGTGAGCAAAGAGCATGCGATCGGGACAGTCTCCGGACTTGCCGAGCAACAGAGGAGCGAGGCTCTTGCCATCAAGCGGCTTGTCTCCCACACGCTTCACGCCAGTCAACTCCGCAAGTGTTGGGAGCAAGTCGATGGCACCCGCGATCTGCGGAATCTTCGTGTTCGGTTTTATCTGCGCGGACCAGCGAACGAATAGAGGCGACCGCGTGCCGCCCTCATCGGTCGAACCCTTTCGTCCGCGCATCCCGCCATTCCAGCGCCAGCCATTCGGCCCGTTATCGGAGAAGTAGACCACGATGGTGTTGTCCGAGAGTTTCATATCGTTGAGCGCCTTCAAGAAGCGCCCGACGTTGTCGTCGATGCTCTCGCACATGGCGAGCGCGGCTCGCGTGTGAGGAACGTCTTCCTTCTGCGGACCCGCGAACTTCATCTTCAGGTCGAAGTCCTTGAATCGGTTCCAGTAGCGGTCCGGCACCTGCATCGGCGAGTGAGGCACGTTGAACGCGAGGTAGCA
>JAKEEV010001260.1 GCA_022616395.1 Planctomycetia bacterium
GAGGTGAAGGCCCGCAACGAAGCCGCGCTCAAGGGCGTGGGCGCGAAGATGTCTCTCGACGAAGCGCACGGCAAGCTCAGCTCCGGATTGAAGGGACCGAATGACAAGCTGCCGTTTCCCATTCCAGAGCCGAGTACAACGAAGGACGACAAGGGGAAGAAGCCATGAGCGCGGTTGATATTGCTCTGTTCGCGACCGTGGTTGGGTCCATCGTGCTCTTTGGTGGCGCTGCGGTGCTCGCGCTCGGCTGGGCGTTTCGTGATGGCCAGTTCGACAACTTCCATCAGGGCGCGCAGTCGATCTTCGGCCCGGATGAACCGATTGGCGAAGCGACCGATGCGTTTCCTGGCGAAGCAAAGTAGCCCGCCGCTCCGCGGCGGATTCTGTAGCCGGGGTCTGTGACCCGGTCCCGCGTCGTGTGACCCGGCCTCGCAGAGGCCGGCTACAGAAGAAAGAACCGCCGCTCCGCGGCGGGCTACTGTAAAGACCGGAGTCCTTCACCGACATGGCCGTGACCGTACAAGAACTGTCCCAGCCCGAGCGCGCGAAGTCGGCGAGCGAGCGCGCCACCATCGACGCATCGTGTCGCACGCCGGTGTTGTTCTTCGCGGGCAGCGCGGTCTTCTGGTTATTGGGCGGCTCGGCGCTGGCGCTGATTGCTTCCATCAAGTTGCACAGCCCATACTTCCTCACCGGCAGCCCGGAACTCACCTTCGGCCGCGTGCGGATGGCACACTTGCAATCGGTTGGCATCGGTTGGGCGTCGATGAGCACCATCGCGGCGTGCCTGTGGTTGATGTGTCGCCTGTCGCGCGCGGAACTGATTTACCCGAAGTTGCTCTATCTCGCGGGTGCGCTGTGGAACATCGGCGTGTTCCTCGCGGTGTTCGGCATCCTCTTCGGCGACGGTCAATCCGTCGAATGGCTCGACGCTCCGCCTTACGCACCGCCATTCTTCGTCGCGGGGCTAGGCATCGTGGTCGCGTGGGTGGTGGCGACATTCCGGCGGCGCCGCGAACTGCACATTTATGTGACACAGTGGTACATCCTGGGCGCGGTGTTCTGGTTCCCCTGGATGTACCTCGTCGCGGTGTTCATGATCTTCTGGAGTCCCGCGACAGGCGTCGTTCAACC
>JAKEEV010000193.1 GCA_022616395.1 Planctomycetia bacterium
ATCGCGGACATCCACCCCTCCGACCGGGACCGCTACCTCTCGGCCTACTCCAACGCATTTGTCTCACGCGAGCCATTTGAACTGGAATATCGACTGCGCCGGCATGATGGAGTTTACCGCTGGGTGCTGGCACGAGGAACTCCGAGGTTTACTCCTTCCGGTGCATTCGCCGGCTTTGTCGGGTTGTGCCTGGATGTGAGCGACCGACGGGAGGCCGAAGCGACCCTTCGTCGAAGCGAGGAGCGGTTTCGCAGGCTCACCGAAACCGTCCCCCAGATGGTCTGGACCGCCGATTCGCGCGGGGAACTGACGTTCGCCAACCGCCGATGGAACGAGTATACCGGTGTCGCGGTTCCAAGCTCGCTTGGTAACGGCTTGGGTGGCGAGTTGCTTCACCCGGATGATGGCGAACGAGTTCGTGCGGGCTGGCAATTGGCCGTGGCCCAGCAGCCCAATGGCTATTCCGAAGAGTTCCGGCTTCGCCGAGCAACAGATGGCGAATATCGCTGGATGCTCTCGGTCGCGGTTCCTCTGCGAGATTCCGCCGGCAGCGCCTACGAGTGGGTGGGTACTCTCACCGACATCGACGACCAGAAGCGACAGACCCAGATCCTCGAACGGGAGGTGCGCGAGCGGACAATCGCGCTGGAACAGATCAACGCGGCTCTGCTGGGTGAAATCGAGGAACGCAAGGTCGCCGAGGAGCAGGTGCGCGCTGTGGCCATTGAACTGGAGCGAAGCAACGAGGAACTGGAACAGTTTGCCTACGTCGCCTCTCACGACTTGCAGGAACCACTTCGGAAGATTCAGGCGTTCAGCGACCGGCTCAAGATCAAGTGTCGAGACGAACTCTCCGACTACGGCAAGGACATCCTCGATCGCATGCTCTCCGCCGCCGGTCGGATGCGCCGACTCATCGACGATCTACTCACCTTCTCCCGAGTCACAACCCAGCAGAAACCGTTCGTCCTGCTCGCTTTAGACAAGCTCGTCCGGGAAGTTGTCTCCGACCTGGAAGTGACAGTCGCCCAGGCTCAAGGGAGAATTGAGATCGACTCGTTACCGCGGATTGGAGCTGATCCCAGCCAAATGCGTCAGTTGTTTCAGAACCTGCTCGTGAACGCGGTAAAATTCCATCGACCGGGAGTGCCGCCCGTCGTTGAGATCCGAGGAGAACTGGTTAACGAACCGGTCGGCGGACCCGATGGCGAGTCAATCCTCGTCGCCCGTATCGAGGTGCGGGACAACGGTATCGGCTTCGACGAAAAGTACAGGGATCGTATTTTCGACATGTTTCAGCGGTTGCATGGGCGGGAGGAATACGAGGGGACCGGTGTCGGACTGGCCATTTGCCGCAAGATTGTCGAGCGGCACGCCGGCACGATCACCGCCCACAGTCGGGTGGGGGAAGGAGCCACGTTTGTTATCACCCTCCCGGCTCGCCAATCCACACGCGAGGTCAATCGTGTCGATGTTCAAGCGGAGCAACCCGATCACAATCCTGATGGCAGATGACGATCCCGATGATCGTCAACTGACCCGTGAGGCATTTGAGGAGAACCATCTGGCCAATGATTTGCGGTTCGTGGAGGACGGCGAGGAGTTACTGGATTATCTCAATCAGCGCGGCAAGTACGCGGCCGAGGGAGCGGCCCCAACGCCTGGACTGATCCTGCTTGACCTCAATATGCCTCGCAAGGACGGACGCGAAGCGCTTCAGGAGATCAAATCCGATCCGCGCTTCCGCAATATCCGGGTCGTGGTGATGACCACTTCAAAAGCTGAAGAAGATGTGGTGCGTAGCTACGACCTGTCGGCATCCTCGTACATTACTAAACCGGTGACTTTCGAGCGGCTGGTGGAAGTCGTCAGGACACTCGGAAAATACTGGCTTGAAATTGTGGAGCTTCCACCCAATGGCAACGGCTCCGGACAGCCCCAAACCTGAGCGCAAATCCCGGCTCAATCCGGTTCCCCCGCCGGTGCCTTCGCCGGAGGGGGAAGTCATTCGTGTGCTCTTGATCGACGATGACCGTGACGATTACTTCCTCACACGCGAAATGCTCTCCGATATTCCCGGCGAGCGGTATCGACTCGACTGGACCCCCAACTACGACGCGGGCCTGCAAGCTCTGTGCGAGGGCACTCACGACATCTATCTGCTCGACTACCGGCTGGGAGCCAGGACAGGAATCGAATTGCTTCGCGAAATCCGCAGCCGAGCCTGCTCGGGACCGGTGATTCTCTTCACCGGTCAGGGCCAATCCCGCACGGATTTGGAAGCTCTCGATGCTGGCGCGGACGACTATCTGGAGAAGGCGGGATTGACGCCCGCGCTCTTGGAACGATCCATTCGCTTTGCCCTGGTTCAACACCGCGCTTCAGTCGAACTGGAGCGGAAGGTGCGCGAGCGGACCGAGGAACTGGCCCGAGCCAATGCCGCTCTGCGCGAGGCCGACCGAAGGAAGGATGTGTTTCTCGCCACACTCGCGCACGAACTGCGCAACCCGCTTGCTCCCATTCGCAACGCGCTGGAAATCATCCGACTGGCCAACGACACCGGCGAGATGGTGCGCAAACAGCGCGAACGGCTCGAACGTCAGGTCAGCTACCTGATTCGCCTCATCGAGGATCTGCTCGATGTCTCACGCATCACGACTGGCAAACTGCGCCTCAATACCGAAGAGCTGACGATTCAGGACGTGCTCGAGTCCGCGCTTGACACAAGCCGTTCGCAACTCGACGCGGCCAAGCTCGCTCTCAACGTCGAGATGCCGGCCGAACCCGTGCGATTGATCGGCGACCGCGTGCGATTGACGCAGGTGTTCGCGAATCTCTTGAACAACTCGGCGAAGTTCACCGAGCCGGACGGGCAGGTGTCAATTCGAGTCACCGCCAATACGGATCGGGTGAGTGTGACGGTGCGCGACACGGGCGTGGGAATCTCACCCGATGCGCTTCCGCACCTGTTCGACCTGTTCACTCAGGTTGATCGTTCGGCTGGTCGGTCCACAAACGGACTGGGCATCGGACTTGCACTTGTTCACCGTCTCGTTGGGATGCACGGCGGGCAAGTGTTCGCTCACAGCGACGGACCGGGAAAAGGAGCCACATTCATCGTCGTCTTACCCACAATCGGACAGACTGCCACTTCGATACCGACACCTCAATAACAGGCGCAGCGCCTGCTCCCTTGCGCACGTCACTTCCCCTTGTGCGGCAACACTTTGCCATCTGTCGCGGCATTGACTTTGCGACTTCAGAGTCGCGTTGAAAATCACTCCCGGATGAGGACCGTTCATGGCATCGGACTGGCAACGAGCACTGGTTGCGCTGGCCGCGACGGTCGTGACGCTGGCGATTGTCGCGGTCTTGTACTGGGCGCGGTCGATTTTCATTCCGGTGGCACTGGCGACATTCCTGGCATTCGTACTTGGACCGGTGGTGGCGTGGCTTCAGCGCCGCGGACTGGGTCGGACGCTGGCGGTCTGTAGCGCGGTCGGGTTGGTGGCGATTGTGTCCGTCGGTGTGGGTGCGGTAGTGACCCACCAGCTCGGTAGCCTGGCGGATACGCTCCCGGATCGGCGTGAAGCAATCAAGGCCAAGCTCACGTCGGCGAAAGAGTGGATCGTGGGCGACGGAAACAACCGTTTCGGTGTTCTGATTGACGATGTGACCGAGATCATGGGTACGCGCCGATCCCAGACGGGGACAGTGGTTGTGCAATCGGATTCGTCGTGGGTCAGTCGCGTGCAAGACTACATCAGCCCCGCAGCCGAGTTACTCGGTCAAGCCGCGTTCGCGGGTATCCTGACGGTCTTCATGCTGCTTCGCAAAGAAGATTTGCGCAACCGGATGATTCGTTTGCTGGGGGACGGGAAGGTCACGACGACCACAAAGGCAGTGGACGATGCATCCCGTCGCATCAGCCGGTATCTGCTCGCGCAACTGATTCTCAACACACTCTTCGGCGGGGTGATTGTGATCGGGCTGTTCCTTCTGGGTGTGAAGTACGCGCTGTTGTGGGGGTTCATTGCCACTCTGATGCGCTATGTCCCTTACGTTGGCACCTGGATCGGTCTGATTCCGCCGACGTTGTTCTCTCTGGCGATGTCGGAGGGGTGGGCACAGCCGATCGCGGTGTTGGCGCTGTTTGTCGGTCTGGAGTTGCTCTGCAACAACATCTTCGAGCCGATGCTCTACGGGCAGAGCATGGGATTATCGGAAGTCGCTCAGTTGATCGCGGCCGCGGTGTGGGCGTTTTTGTGGGGCCCAGTCGGGTTGATTCTCTCCGGCCCACTGACCGTGTGTCTTTTGGTTCTTGGCCGACACGTGCGCAGATTCGACTTCTTCGTGGTGCTTCTGGGTGACCAGCCGGCTCTGGAACCGCGAGTCGCGTTCTATCAGCGTCTGGCGGCGCGCGATCAGGATGAAGCGGCGATGGTGGCTCTGGAGGAAGCGCAGAAGAATGGCCCTGAGCCGGCGTTTGACACGGTACTGATACCAGCTCTGTGCCTGGCTCGTCGCGATTTCGATGAGGGTGATCTCGATGTCGCCGACCTGCGGTTTGTGGTGCGAGCAACGCGCGAGATTGCCGAGGAAGTCGCGGAACTGCGCGCACCGACAAACGGAAAGTTCGAAGAACGCCCACGCCTGTTAATTTCTCCGGCCCGTGACGAAGCCGAACATGTCGCGGCCGAATTGCTGGCTCTGACGCTCGATCCGGCCAAGTGGGAAGTGAAGGTTGCGGCGGATGAAACGCTCGCTTCCGAAGTCGTGGAACTGGCAGCCGAGTTCCGCCCGGATGTGGTTCTCATCACCACGCTTCCCCCCGGTGGATTGTCTCACGCGCGCTACCTGATGACTCGGTTGCGCAGTCGATTCCCGGATTTGACGCTGATGGTGGGTCGATGGGGTTGCTCGGAAGAGAGTGTGGAAGCACGCACGAACGAAGTGCTCAAGCACTCGGATGGAGTGGATAACACTCTTGCCGAAACTCGCCAGCGGCTCTCGACTCTGTACCCACTTTTGACGGCCGAAGGTGCCAGGGTACCCACGGGCGAGAAGAATCAGCAACTGGTTGGCACGCCCAGTGCATAACTACTCCCGACAGCGGATGGAACTGTTTTCCAACCGGTCACAACACCCGACATCGAGACGGAGGTGTTCTTATGGCCGATCTCAAAGACAGGATGAAAAGCGGTATCGAGGCCGCCGCGGACAAGGCGAAGCACGCGACCGATAAGGCCGCTGACGCGACGAACACTGCCAAGCAGGAAGGGCAAGGGATGGTCGAACGCGTGAAGGAAAACGCACAAGGACTGATGGACCGAGCCGGCGATATGGCCGGGCACGTTCGCGACAAGGCTCAGGAATGGGCAAGCGACGCGAAGGAGTCCGTGCAGCACGCCGGTGAGAAGGTGCAGCAATGGGCCGGAGACGCCTACGACGTGACATCCGAGAAGGTTGGCGACTTCGGTCGTGAAGTAACCGCTCTGATCCGCAAGCATCCGATCCCGGCGCTGCTCATCGGCTTCGGTATCGGGTTATTGCTCGGGCGCACCGCCCGAATGATCTGAGTCTTTTGAGCGAAGTTGACTCGCACGCGACCCCGGCTTGGAAGCTGGGGTCGCGGTGTTTTCTGAGCGTGACGTTGCTTGTCGGGGGCACAGAGTTTGCGTGACTTGTGTTGTCGAGAAACTCGGTGGATCGGTTTTGGAGTTCTAACTCAAACTGATGGAAGCAACAACCGCTTGAGAAGAACTCCAACGAGCATTCGCTGATGCCTCCCGGAGTCTCAAAGTGATGTTGACCAAACTCACTCCTCGCCGGTCGCGTTATGCTCCCACGGTGGTAACCAGGAATGATCTCCTGGAGCTACTCCGAGAGGATTTCACGCGCGAGTGTCGCGCGATCTACGCCCACGCGGTCTTCGCCGAGCGCCTGAAAGACACACACCGCGAAGTAGCAATTCACATCGAGCGGTTGGGTCAAGAAACCGTGCGCGCGGCACTGACTCTGTGCCAACTCATCTACGACTACGGTGGAACGGTCTCTCACGACCTGGATGAACTCAACGCGGTACTCAATGCCGACCGCGTGGCAACACCGGAGTGGGAACCGGAGTCGCTCGGTCGACTTCAGGCTCGGATGGGCCAGTTGCGTGCGGCAGGCGAGCCTGGGTTGGCGAAACGGCTCCGGCGGATTATCGCCTCCAAGCGGGTCAACCCCTCACTGTGCCAACTGGTCGCTTCCACACGCGAGTGATTTGAGAGTCGCTGTTAGTCGCAATAGCGCGAGTGACTTCTTCTCTTCGTAGGACGGGCTTTCTAGCCCGTCTCGTAAAAGACAGACGGCCCTTCTGGGCCGTCCTACGAAGAGAAGCGAGTTGCTGTCGCAACTCGCGCGACTCGCCTACTTTCAAGACAACTAGCGCGCTGGCGAGACTTGTGGTGGAACTTGTGGCAAGGGTGGAACCGGTGTTGGGGGCATCGCGGGGTTCGCGTTGGTTGCCACAGTCCCGGCTGGCGGAGTCGCGACAGCAGGTGGGTTGGACGCAGCGGCTTGCTGGATCGCGGCTTCGGCCTTGATGGCACTCGCTGGCGGCAACTCCGCTTCGCGGGCCGCGCGACCAAGCGGACCAAGAAGCAGACCGAGAATCATAAACGTGATTCCCGTGAGGAAAACCCCCGCGACCCAAAACCACTGGCTGCGCGTCAACTCCGCATCGCGCGTGAAGTACCACACCGCTGTCCAAACACACAACAGAGTCCCTCCGGTCACATACGCCAGCGCTGTTCGCGGACCGAACGAGGGGTGAGAAAGCATGGGCATGGTGATCTCCTCTTGAGTGGAGTGATGCGCTTGCCAAGCAGTTCGGAGCTTCTCTCGGAGGTCCGCTTTTCAGGGAAATCAAACTTCCCGCAAGCAAGCAGGAAACCTTCCGCATTGCTCAAGCGCAAGGGGCAATCCCCAGCAAGTGCAAGCGGTGTGCCAGATGGCTTCCGAGTCTGGCACACCGCTTGCGTTACTCCATGCGCCCGGCATCCAGTCGAAGGACTTTCAACCATTGAGGAGACAACTATGCGCATCTGGATAGCTCCCGTGGTGACGCTGGTGAGCTTTCTGGCCGGCTGCACCATGAGCGGCGAAGGCGGGACACCAGGTTCCGCCGCGAGCTTCACCATCTCTGCCCCGGCGATTCCGCCCACGATCCGGCAGGACAACAAGGAGACAGTGAACCTGAAGATCAATCGCGGGGCGGATTTCAAAAAGGACGTGAAGCTAACAGTCTCCGCGCCCGAGAAAGTGAAGGCCGAACTCAACAAGGACACGGTCAAGGCCAGCGACTCTGGCGACTTCACCGTGACTCTTGCTCCGGGCAAGGACGCGCCGGTGGGTGAACACAAGGTAAAGGTGACCGGGACTCCAGATGGGAGCGGAGCACCAGCCACGGTGGAGTTTACCTTGAAGGTTGAGAAGAACCCGTAACGCCCACAGCCCGGCAACACTGCCGGGCTTCTTCGCCCAACTTCGTGGGAAACACCCGAAAATGAACACACAAATCCATGAACCGCCCGTCTGCGATCTTGAAGCACTGAACTCGCTCTTGCGGGGTGAGATGTCAGCCGTGGAGTGCTACACGCTCTCGTTGGGAAAGTTCAACGACCTGCAACTGATCGCTGATCTCCAGACGATTCGAGATGATCACAGCCGGGCCGTGAGGCAGTTGCGTGACCAGGTGGTCTGGTTCGGAGGCAAGCCCGCGGAGTGCGCAGGCGCCTGGGGGATCTTCGCGGAGACAGTAACCAGTGTGGCGAAGGTCATCGGACCGACGACGGCACTCGACGCGCTTCGCGAGGGCGAAGAACACGGCATCGACGAATACGAGAACGCGCTGGAGAACAACGACATCCACCCGGACTGCCACCGGCTGATCCGCTACGAACTGTTGCCCGCCTGTCGCAAGCACATCGAGGAGCTAGATCGCCTCAAAAGCGAACAGAACCGCTAGGAAAGCAAATTCGAAATCCGATATTCAAAATCCGAAATGGAAGACAAGGCACTCTGCTTCTTGTCTCCTTTTCGGATTTTGAATATCGGATTTTCCCCGAAGGGTTAGTTCGAGCGGGTGAGTTCCCGTTCCGCGCGAAGCCAGAACTCCACTCCATCAGAGTCGGGTTGTCCGGCCTGTTCCCAGAGCAGGTAGGCCCGGAGTCGGATCATTTCTTCGATGGGTGCGCCTGTGGATCGTGTGGGCGAGCCGGCACTGACTGTTGCGGGGCGTGCGGAAGTGGGGACGCTTGTGCCGCGTGGGGCCGCGGCGGATGCCTTTCCAGCCATGTTCGATCTCCTGTGGTGGTGGGTGACGGGAGATGTGGCCCGTCACCAAACTGCGGATGCAACCCCAAGACCTCGGAGCAGATTGTATGCGGGCCGAGCGGAACACACTTGCGAATTCCGCTGCTCATACGCAATCGCATTGATTGGTTTCGGTCTGCGGCGGGTTCCGCAAAATCCGATGGAGTAGTTGACTTTTGTACAGTAATCACGCATACTGGAGGAGAGGGAACCGGCACCCCAGACCGACCACCCTGCGCGCCGGCAGCCACCCGACCCAGCGCCAGACAAGTGTGAGGCATCGGGGCCAGGGGGTGGCCTTTCTAAACCCCATGAATTCCAGCGTTTGCTCGCCATAAAGGCCACATGGCCCCTACTCAACATGCAGCAAACCCCA
>JAKEEV010001261.1 GCA_022616395.1 Planctomycetia bacterium
CCACAGCGGACGCGCGGAACGAGCCACCCACCACCGGGCATTGCGTCGGCCGCGTTGGTCACCAGATTGAGGAACACCTGCCGGAGTTGCTGGCGGTCGGCGTAGATCGTCGGCACGCTGGGGGCAAACTCCAGTTCGATGCGAATCTGCCGCTTGCGCAGGTGGTGTTCGGTCAGTTCGATTGTCTTGGTGATCTCCTCGCACACGTCCACAGTGGAGACCTGGTCGCGCCCCGGCCGGCTGAACTGCAGCAGGTTTGCGACCAGCCGCGCCATCCGGGCGACCTCCTGATCGATGATCTCCAGCGGCTTGCGACGCGGGTCGTCCGGTGGCGTTTTTGCCAACACTCCCTCGATACGCAGGCTGATGGTGCCAAGCGGATTGTTCAGTTCGTGGGCGATGCTCGCGGCCAGTTCGCCCACTCCCGCCAGCCGAGCTGCCTGCCAGAGTTGCTGCGTCGTCACCTTCAGTTCTTCGGTCTTGGCTCGCAGCTCGGCCAGCGCCTCTTCTCGCTCCTGTTGCAGGCGCACTTGATCTAGCACCCGTCGAACCGCTTCGGGCAGGTAGTCGAGGTATTCGACCGACTTGAAAATGTAATCCCGCACGCCAGCCCGCAATGCCCGGATGATGGTCGCGTCGTCGCTGTAGCCGGTCACCATGATGACAGGTAGGTCGAACCCCTCGCTCTTGAGTCGGACATAGAACTCCAGTCCGTCCTCGGCATCCGACAGCCGGTTATCCAGAACCAACAGGTCAATTCCGCCCCGGCGAATGTGTTGAAGCGCGCTCTCCGTGGTCGAAGCGATCCCCGCGACATACCCGGCACGCTCGAGCCGCCGTTGCTGGAGCCGGGCGACGCCCTCGTCGTCCTCCAAGATCAGGATTGTGACCGGGTCGGGAGTCATGGCGTCGGTCGATCGCCGTTGGGGGCGGAGGGAAGCTTGACGATTTCCAGGAACATGCCCAGTCGCGTCAGCGCCTCGACGAAGTCCTCGTAGCGGACGGGCTTGGTGATGTAGACGCTGCACCCGTACTGGTAGCACCGCTCGACCTCCCGCGGGTCGTCGGTCGTGGTCAGCATGATGACCGGAATCCTGGCCGTTCGCGGGTCCGCCTTCAACTGCCGCAGGACCTCCACTCCATCGATACGGGGCATGTTGATGTCCAGCAGGAGCAGGAACTGACTGCTCGGTGGAAGGCCTTCGCGTCCGGTCCGGACGATGTCGAGCGTTTCCTGCCCGTCGCGTGCGCGGACGACCCGGTTGACGAACCCGGCCCGCTTCAGGTTCCGCTCGATAAGCTGAGCGTGGCCGTCATCGTCCTCGGCCAACAAGATTGTCATTGATTCGTGACTCATGGCGAACTCGGAGTAGGTGCCGCTCGGCAAGCGGCACCAGAATCGCGGAGCGCGGAACTCGGAGCGCGGAACGGAAGACAAACGACTCCTCGTGTTTTCTGTCTTTCGTTCCGAGTTGCGCGTTCCGAGTTCCGCGCTGCTGAAGCCCGCCGAGCCGAGGCGGGCCTACTGAGAACCAGCCGGGAGTGTGAAGTAGAACGTGGTCCCTTCACCCACCACCGACTCGACTCGAATGGTGCCGCCGAGTCGCTCCAGAACCCGGCGGACAATCGCCAGCCCGATCCCCTCGCCGGGCGCCTTGTCCGGGTGAAGTCGCTGAAGCGCCCGGAACAGCTTCGACTGATACGCTTCTGGAATGCCGATCCCATTGTCCCGGACGAAGTAGGTGTGCGACCCGCTCGGCGAACCGTCCGGGAGCGCGCCGACCTCGACTCGACCCGGCCGAGATGTGTCGAGATAATTCAAAGCGTTACCAATCAAGTTGGCGAACACCTGCTCGACTGCAGTTGGATCACCCCACGCTGGCGGCAATTCACCAATCATGACCTCGACCTTCTTCTCGTCGGCCGTCTTGCGCATCGCATCCACGACCCGCCGGGCTATCGCCCCCACATTGAGTACCTGCGTCTGGTAAACGACCCGGCCCGCGCGCGACAGTCGCAAGAGCGCGTCAATAATTCGGCTCAACCGACCGACCGCTGTGCGGATGAAATCGATCGACTCCCGCACGCCACCCGCGAACAACGCGTCGAGCTGTTCCCGGAGATCCCCCGGAATCCGCTCGTCTTGCAATAGTCGCTGAAGATCCCGAACGACAATCCGCAGCTCCTCGCTGAAACCTTCCAGGTTAACCAGTGGGGAGCGGAGATCGTGCGAGACGCTGTAAACGAACATCTCGTTTTCTTCGGTCTTCTGGGTCAATTGCAAGTTGCGTTCCGCGAGTTCGGCGGTTCGAGCCCGCACCCGCTCCTCCAGATCCTGATTCAGTCGCAGGAGCGCGTCCTCGTACTTCTTGCGGTCCTCGGCATCGCGAATGATCGCGGTCAGGAGTATCTCCCCCTCCACAATCAGCTTGGAGATGGTGATCTCCACCGGGAACTCGGTTCCGTCTTTCCGCCTGCCGGTGACGGTCCGCCGTTCGCCCATTGTGCGGGAGACGACCGGTCCGCGTGCGAACTGCTCCACATGTCCGCGGTGGACGCCGCGAGAAGCCAGAGGAATGAGGACATCGAGCGACTTGCCAAGCACTTCAGCGGGATCGTAGCCGAAAATCTTGGTCGCCCCGCGATTGAACAGCACGATTTGGTGTTGCGAGTCGACGGTGACGATCCCGTCCTCGGCCACATCGAGGATCTCGGCCAGTCGTTCGGGGGGAATGCGCATCAGAGAACGACTTCCTTGCTTGGAAGTAATGCAAGCAGACGAAACCGATCACGGGAACGGTGTCTGACGACAGATTCCCAGACCGCGAGGGGATCGTCAACCCTCCGTGTGCGGGTTTGGCACATCTGAGGGGCACCTCAGAACCGATTGGCACATCTGGCCGTCGCAACGGTGGAAGGATGATCTCCGCGGAGTCGCGTTTCCGGTGAAAACGAGAGGATTGCTTGCGTGCATTTCTTCGGGCGACGGCACAGCCTTTGCCAACGAAGCGCTGACCAAATCCTCACTCGCGGGCGCTCCAGGTGCGGCATGGTTTCTCCTGACCTCTTGGCAGCGTTGAACGAAATCGCAGCGAACATCCATCAGCGATACCGATCGCATCTGCGCGAGCTACAGATCACGGCCGTTGTTGGCGGGGTGATTCTGAGCGGTCGATCCAGTTCGTACTACGGCAAGCAGATGGCGCAGCACGAGGTTCTCCGGCACGGGCTGACCATCGTGGCAAACTCGATTACCGTTCTTCACTGCGCAGCCGCGACATCAGGCGCAGAACCGTTCGAGTGAACCTGTGGAGTGCAGTGGGTGTACCGCGCTGATGCGCTGTCCTCTGACTCCCGATCCAAGGAGCCAAAACGTGGTCATTTACGTTCCTCCGAGCAAGCAGGCCGCAGTCCAGGTCGTCGATGAAGTCGGGGTGTCTGGTCACGCTGATCCTCTGGCTGCACCTCCCGAAACGAGAACAACCGACGGATGATCAGTCGGGTCGAACCCCGGCACGAGAGACGCTTGCCGCGGACAACAGTCTTTGCACCTGAAGGCCCGCGCCGGGTTTGTCATCCCGGCTATCGGTATACAACATCCCAATCCTGGGCGATTCAACGCCTGAGGTGAAGGCGCGAATGGTGGAAACGACCACCAGCGTGACACAATTCTGGCTCACCTGTAGCCTCGCCGACTGGGAGTACACAATGATCCGGATACTTTGCGGACTCACTCTTGCATCGCTCGCGTGTCTGGCTGTGGTTGCCCAGGAAAAGAGCGTCAAGCCGGGAATCAACGACCCCTTCAAGAGTCCCGACGTGGAGAAGTTCGTGAAGACCTTCGAGGGCGAGAGCCGCGAGATCTTCACGGAGCGCAACAAGGTCGTCGAGGCGTGTGAGTTGAAGCCCGGCATGGTCGTCGCCGATATCGGTGCGGGAACCGGGCTGTACTCTCGCCTGTTCGCGAAGGCCGTCGGGCCGAACGGGCAAGTGTTCGCGGTGGACATCGCTCCGAAGTTTCTGGAACACATCCAGAAAACGAGCCGAGACGCTGGACTGAAGAACGTCACTCCGGTGTTATGCAATCCGGACTCGGTGGATCTGCCGCCGAACTCCGTCGATGTCGCGTTCATCTGCGACACCTATCACCACTTCGAGTTCCCCGAAAAAACTATGCTCTCGCTCGACCGCGCACTCAAACCGGGCGGGCGAGTGATCGTCATCGACTTCCACCGCATCCCGGGAACGAGTTCCGACTGGGTGCTCAACCACGTTCGCGCCGGGCAAGATGTGGTCGAGAAGGAGATCGCCTCCTGCGGTTTCAAGAAGACCGATGAGGTGAAGAACCTGCTGAGGGAAAACTACTTCATCATCTTCACCAAGCCCGCGAAGGCGGACGCACCGCCCGCGAAGGGACCAAAGCCGGTCACACCGGTCGTGGCTGGATACGGAGCTGTGGTGCCGACCCCGGACGCCGCCGAGCCGCCCGCGAAGGGAAGCAAGGTTGTCTTCGATGTGACCGCGGTCGCGAAAGACGCCGCGAAACCTCTCCCGGCTCTGGAGCGTGTCGCGACACTCCTCAATCTTGCCGGCGTCAGCGGACTGAAGCCCTCCGAGTTGGAGATTGTCGTTGTGCTGCACGGCGACGCAACGAGCGCAGCGCTTGACGATGCCGCGTACAAGGAACACACGGGACGGGTGCATCCACACGCGGACCTGATGAAGAAGTTGAAGGACGCGGGAGTGAAGTTTCTGGTGTGCGGGCAGTCGTTGGCGCGGAAAGGTTACGATCCGAAGCAAGTTCGAGGTGAAGTGTCGATCGCGTCCTCTGCCGTGACCGCGGTGGCGAATCTTCAGACGCGCGGATTCGCCTACATCCCGGCTCACTGATCACGTCGACGAAGCGGGTGGGAACGTCGATTGCCACTTCGCCCGTAGCGCATCACTGATCCGCTCAGCGCACTGCGGCGGAATCGGATACGGTTCGCCGCCCTTGTAGAGCCGGATCGTCTTGCGGATGTTATCGACCACCACCTGACACGGATTGCACCCCGCGAGGTGTTCGGCGAACTCCCGACAGACGGCGGAGACCGTCTCGTCGTCCACGAACTCGTTCAGCGCTTTGAGAAGCTCTTCGCAACTCATGACGCGGCCACTTGGCTCGGACGAAGTGGGCTCGGAGGGCGTTGGCTCGGGCATGGTTCACCTCATGTGGGAGTGATCCGGGAATACGCGAGCGGCTTCGTCTCCAAGCACGCGGGTCAGTCGCTCGCGCAGCGCAAGCCGGGCACGGAGTAGCCGAACTTTCACTGCCGACTCGGTCAGTCCCAGCGATTCCGCCGTCTCCTTGATCGAGAATCCCTCGATGTCGCGGAGGACGAACACCACGCGATACTTCTCGTCGAGTTCCGCCAGTGCCCGGTCAA
>JAKEEV010001262.1 GCA_022616395.1 Planctomycetia bacterium
CGTCGCTGACGCTTCCGGCTCCGATTAAAGAATCGTCGCTGACGCTTCCGGCTCCGATTGAAGACCGTCGCTGACGCTTCCGGCTCCGATTAAAGAATCGTCGCTGACGCTTCCGGCTCCGATTGAAGACCGTCGCTGACGCTTCCGGCTCCGATTGAAGAATCGTCGCTGACGCTTCCGGCTCCGATTGAAGAATCGTCGCTGACGCTTCCGGCTCCAATACTGAGACAGGCTGGGAGCCTGTCCTACCCCAGCTTCCGCAACACATCCACCGGGCTAATCACGCCGATCACCACGCCCGCTGAGTCCGTCACGAACAGGTGATGGACTCCGAGTTCCAGGAGTTGCTCGACGACCGAGCGGGCCGGCGTCTCCGGGCGCACGGAGTACACCGCGGGTGTCATGATGGCTTTGACGGGCGTGGTATCGGCCGGTGTCGCGCCATGATGGCGTGCGTGAAGAAGAATGTCGGTCTTCGTGACAACGCCGATTGGATGCCCCGCCGGATCGATGACCACAGCAGCTCCAAATCCGCGTTCGATGAGGAACGCGGAGGCTTCGGGGACGGTTGCGGTGTCGGCGATGGACACCGGACCGGCGTTCATCATCTCCGCGGCCGTCGCGGCCTTCAACACAAGCGACATGGGTAACTCCGATTGCGAGATAAGGATACCGTCGCAACCGGAGTGTGATGTGTCAAGCGTCGCAAGCTACTTCTTCTCGACTTCCGCCGAGAAATCCCAGAATCCGATGCGGGTCTCGTCCCCGTTGGGTTCCGCGATCGCGAGGACTGGTTTTGTCGGACAGAACGCGACTCGTGGGGACCAATCCCAGGTCTTGACGATCTTCCCGGTCTCTGTGTCCCACACGGCGAGGAAGGATCGCACCTGTCGGTAACCCCCGCCCATCTTCGGTGGAATTGGTTGGCGGACATTGCCAGTCATCGCGAGCAATCGGCCCTCGCTGCTGAAGGCCTGCGGGTTGGGGTTAGTCGATGCCAGTGTCAGTCCCTCCAGCGCGGGATACACATCGCCAGTGTCCGCGTTCAACACGACCGCCTCGCCGACAGCGCGAGCGACAACCAGCCGGCGGCCGTCTTGTGAGAACACCATCCGCAGAATGAGATCGTGACTCAGCGGCTTTTCGCCGGGGAAGTTGTAATCGAACA
>JAKEEV010001263.1 GCA_022616395.1 Planctomycetia bacterium
CACGCGGATCAGCCGACGACAAGGGCGCAATCTCCGCGCAACTCGGCGCAATCGCGGCGTACCGAAAGACCAACAACACGCTCCCCGTGAATATCAAGATGCTCGTGGAGGGCGAGGAGGAAGTCAGCTCGAAAAACTTGCTGAAATTCTTCGAGACTCACCGCGAGCGGCTCAAATCGGATGTGATCGTGGTCTGCGACACCGAAAACATCGAGGTCGGCATTCCGAGCATCACCTATTCGCTTCGTGGGATCGTCGCGGTGAAAGTCGATGTGACGACCGCGCGGATTCCGGTTCACAGTGGGATGGGCGGAGGCGCTTTGCCCGATGCAGCCATCGCGCTCAACACGATCCTCGGCCGACTCTACTGGGATAACGGCCCGCTGCCCATCCCTGGCTTCTACGACCAGGTCCGCCCACTTGCCGAGAAGGAGCGGATCGCGTTCCGCAAGCTTCCCTTCGACGGCGAGAAGCTCCGCCACGATATCGGCATGGTCCCCACCGCCCGCTTCTCTCTGGAGAAGGGATACACGGAATACGAACAAACCTGGCGCAGACCGGCGGTCACTGTCATCGCGCAGGAGGCAAGTTCAATCAAGGGCGCATCGAATCAGGTCTTGCCGAAGGCGTCCGCAATCGTGAGTTGTCGGATTGTGCCCGATCAGAAGCCCGACCATGTCCTGGAGACACTCACCGCCTATTTGAAAACCGATCCGCCGTGGGGATGTGAAGTGACCGTGACTCCTCACGGCCCTCCGGTCGAGTGGTGGATGACCGATCCGAACGGCCCGGCGTTCGAGGCCGCTCTCTCCGCGATGCGCGGAGGATTCGACCGCGATCCGGTCGCCATCGGTTGCGGCGGAAGCATTGGCTTCGTCGGTCCGCTCTCGGAGTTGTTCGGCGGCGCGCCAGCGCTGTTGATGGGCATCGAAGACCCCGCGAGCAACGCCCATGCGCCCAACGAAAGCCTCCACGAAGGCGACTTCAAGAAGCTCATGGCCTCCCTCGTGCGCCTATTCGATAACCTCGGCAAACTCACTCCCGCTCGCGTGAAGTGAGAAGAACTGCAGAGATGGTCACAAAAAAGCACAAAGGGCACAAAAGTGAACACAAGACAGAAGAGAATTGAAAGCAATACCAATCTTGGTTTTCTGTGTTTTATTTTGTGCTTTTTTGTGGCCATTCTGGCTTCTGTCTTGAATCGTGCGGATCATTCTTCGCCTCACCTTTCCCGCAGCGCACAATCCCACTTCTCCGCGCCTTTTGAACTCGGTTTGTCGACCACAAAGGCTTGGCAACTCGCCTCTCACGAGTCAGGATAGACTTCGGCAATTCCGCTTGGATGAGTAAGCCATCATGATGCACTCACTTGCTCGTTCGGTTGTCGCGACCCTCGCGGTGCTGATCGCGACCTCGCTGGCGGAGGCTCAGGTCAAGGAGCCGCCGCGCGCGGAGAAGCTCGATATCCAGATTCGCTATCGCATCCGGGCGGATCGCGACGAACGTATCAGACAGTTCCGCCAGTTGGAAAAGCACCTGAAGGATCTGGGCTTCGTGGATGCCCGCAAGAAGGGTGATCCAACTCTCGAACTGGACATCCTCGACCCGACCGCCGAGCGCTTCACCGGCACGATTCCTGGCTCAAAGGTGATGCAGGTCCTCGATAACGTTCGCGTGCAAACGATCCTCTTCGCTCCGAGCGGCTTCAAGTATCCTGAGAATCCTGACGGCGCGGTGGTGCTTCGCATCGGGCTGCGCGCCGGGCTACTTCTCCCTGCCCAACAACAACTTCACAAGCAAGTTGTCGCTCACCTCGGCCGGCTGGGATTTGTCGAATCGCTCGGCTACGACACGCGAGATTACACAATTGTCCGAGGAGCGATTCCTTACAAGAACCTCAACAAACTGGTGAAGGATTTGCGCACCGAACCAGCGGGGTGGTTCCTGCCGGATACGCAGCCCGACCAACTCCCCGCACCGCTTCGAGATCGCAATCCGCTTCGCTGGGTCGAAGTGTTGCCGGTCCCGGATTTCCCCGCGCCGTACACTCCGCCGCCCGTTCTACCCGTTCAGTTGAAGTACACACCCGATTTGCGCGCTGCGCTCGGTGACGCTGCCGCGAAGGATAAGCCCGCACGGGTGGAAGTGATCTTCAACAGCTCAATTACCAATCTGGAAGCGCTGCGCACGCGACTCAACGGTGCGTATCTCGGCTCAACGCTTGATGGCGTGATCGGCAACGTCGCGAGTATCCGCTTCGCCAAATTGAGCGATGTGGAACGCTACGCGCTGGAACCCGGCGTGTTGAGCGTTCGGCTTCCGCGTGCGGGGAACGAAACCACCGCTCCGGGCGGACCGAATGCCGTGACTATTGCAGAGGCGATCAAGAATGCGAAGCTCGATGAGTTACACAAGCTCGGATACACCGGTGCGGGCGTGAAAGTGATTCTCGTCGGCTCCGACTTCAGCGGAGCGGACAAACTCATCGGAAACGGCCTCCCGAAGCGCACGCGAATCGTTGATCTCACAACGGAACTCTCTTCTGAGATACTTCCCGCTCCACCTGATCCTCTGCGTCTCGGCGCGGGCATTCCGGCAGCCCGCGCACTCGCGGCAGCGGCACCAGACATCGAACTTGTGCTCGTGCGCATCGATCCGAGTTGTTTCTTCCACCTCACAACTGTCGTGCAGTTGCTTCGCGGACAAGTGCAGTACACCGATGCGCTTCAGTTGCGGTTGAGTGAACTCGCGATCCGTTCCGCTGCTCTGGAGAAGGAGAAACGAGCCGCGATTGATGCTTACAAGGCGGCATTCGCTGACCTCAGCGATAACGAAGTGGCGGTGAAGCTGCGCGCGAAGACGAAGGCCGACCTGGAGGCAGTTATCAAGAAGGAAGACGCGCTGACGGTGGTGCTCGACCGGTTCAACGTATACCAGAAGGAAGTGGTTTCCGCGCTGGCTGGCGGGCAAGTTCTGGTGAACACGCTGGTGTGGGAATCGGGTTATCCGATGGATGCGTTGAGCACGTTTGTGCAGACTGTCGATTTGCTCGCTTCTCCGCTGCCGCCGAAGATCGTTAAGCGACCAGGCGACCCGCTCGCGGCACCGAAGCCTCCTCTGGTTGGCGTTCAGGCTTCAAGCAACGCCGGTGCAAGTGTGTGGGGCGGGCAGTTCATGGACGCCAACCGCGACGGATGGATGGAGTTCACTCCATATCCGCGGCTGCGGCTCCCCGAATACTTGGGGCCGGAACTCTCCTCCTTCCTGACTGCTGCCTCCGAGATCGCGCTGGGAGTGATGCCCTACAGCGACAACTGGTCTCAGCAGTTGAACTTCCTCGGCACACGCGCAGTCAACGGTGAAGTGACGCCAGAGTTGCCCGCGGGCATGAAGCTCCGCTTTGTGATTCAGTGGCGCGAACCGGCCGATCCGAACTTCCCCGACAACGACCAACCCGCGGTTCCGCTGATCCTGCGCCTGTTCCGGCAGATTGACCCGACGGGCAAGACACGCAGCAGCGATGACCTCGCGGAAGTGGCTCAGTCGGTGAGCGTACCGCAGGTGATCTATCGCACGAGAACGTTTTTGGTCTTCGAGCAGATAATCGAATACACGGTCCCGGCGCCGGGCCGGTTCGCGCTGGCGATTGAGTCAGGCGCGCCGGTCGAGCCGCTGTTGCCCGCGCTGAAGCGCGATCTGGAGATTTACCCGCGTGTGATTTTGGAAACGATGGGCACGGCGACATCCGACCCAAGGGCGGTATTCCGCTCGTACACGACTCCAAACGCGGGTGTTGGGACTCCCGGCGATGCTCTTCGCGCGATCACAATCGGCACGGATGTGCCCGGCGCGCTGGTTGGTGGAGGAACGGGCATCACGCTCCGGGCGAAGCCCGACTACTACGGCCCCAGTGCGCTTGTGATTGACGCTGATCCTTACGGCGGCCCAGGGATCGCGACCGGATTCGCTGGTGGTCTGGCGGCGTGCATCGTGCAAACCAACGCGACTCTGCCGGAAGTGTTCAAGTCCGCCGGCATCGAACACGGCAAACACTTGCAACTCCCCGACGCCTGGCTCCGAGCGGTGAAGCTGATCGAGAAACGAAAGCCGTGATGAGATGCAGCGTGTTAACGAGCCACGACCGCAAGGGAGCGGGCTTCTCCATGGACCGCGGCCGTCCCGGCCGCTTGTCACTTGCGGGCAAGATGCCCGCGGTCCAGACGAGAAGACACCACTCCCTTGCGGCCGTGGCTCGTTAAGACACGCTACGCGAACCTGAAATGGACTCTAACGGAAAAAGCCACTTCGTAGGCCGGGCTTTCTGGGCCGTCTCTTGAAGTGGGTTTTTTGCCGTTGGCTCTGGGTGTCGGAATACTGGACACCTGACCACTCAGAATGCCAACTTGTGTGTGTGGCAATGTTGGCAATCTGGCAATCTATAGAATGAGAATGTCGGGGAAATCGACACCTGTTCACTAATGGCCAAGGAAAGCGCTGGAGCGCATCTC
>JAKEEV010001264.1 GCA_022616395.1 Planctomycetia bacterium
AAGATCGCCAAGCCGGGCGACAAGGGCACGCAGAGCCGATCCGCGTTCCTCCGCTGGCGGGACATGATTAACGGCGTGTTCCAGGGCGAGAACATCTACGTCGGTGTGAACGAATACCCGAACCCGCCGATCATGGCGATACTCCTGCGCCCGTTCACGTTTCTGCCTCCGGTCGTCGGGGCGATGGCGTGGTTCTACTTCAAGGTGCTGCTCGCGGTGATCGCGGTCGTGTGGGTGTTCCGACTCTGCGAGAAACCCACCCCCAGCTTCGACCCCTCCCGCAGGGAGGGGGAGGAAGACAAAGACCCACCCCGCCTCCCGCAACCCCACCCGCAGGGAGGGGTTGCGGGAGGCGGGGTGGGTCCGAGGAGCCGCGATCTCGCGCGCGCCACCGCGATCATCCTTTGCCTTCCGCCGTTGCTTGGTGACCTGTCGCACAACAACGTGAACATCTTCATTCTGTTTCTGGTCGTCGGTTGCCTCGAAGCGTTTCGTCGAAGGCTCGATACGCTCGCGGGGCTGACTCTGGCGCTGGCGGTCGCGTGCAAAGTCACACCGCTACTGTTCGTCGCGTACTTCGCGTGGAAGCGATGCTGGCAGTTGCTAGCCGCGACTCTGGTCGGCCTCGTGTTGTGGTTAGTCGTTGTGCCCGGACTCACCTTCGGCTGGGATCACAATCGCCAACTCATGACCGGTTGGTATGCGCTGATGATTGAACGGCCCCTCTTGAAGGGCGAAATCACGACTGAGCACCCCAACCAGGCGCTCACCGGCTTCGTGTACCGGCTCTTCACACACAGCCCGTCGTACATCGTCTACCCGAACAACATCCCCACTCCGGGCGAATACCACAACCTCACCGACATCGGCCGCCCGGCCGCATGGGTCATCGTCAAAGCGCTCACCGCGTGCTTCGCGCTGGCGGTGCTGTGCCTGTGCCGAAAGTCGGTGCGCAAGGCGAGCGATTCTCGGCAGGGGTGGCGGTTCGTCGCGGAGTGCGGGTTCATTTGCCTCGGCATGTTGCTCTTCAGCGAACGGACCTGGAAGCATCACGCGGTCGTGTTGCTCGTGCCTGTCGCAGCGCTCGCGTATGCAGTTACGCGTGGGGAACTTCCGCGCCGTGTGAAGAGGTTCATCATCAGCGCGCTGATCGCGACGTTCATCCTGACGGCGACTCCACTCGCGGGCCGAGCCGACGACCTGGCTCTGGTTTACGGCTCGCACACCATCGCCTTCGTGCTTCTAGCGGTGGCAGTCGGCTTGCTCCTGTCCTGCCGGTCGAAACGAGAAGAGGGGTGATGCGGTTCGTTCGGAGTAACAGTTTCCAGTTTGCGTGATCGGAACGGTTGCGGGGTTTGGGTATACTGAGCGGAGAGAATGGCGCGCCCACGACGTTGATGTGCCGCGAAGAGAGCCGCCAAATGCCGACCCGACTTACGCACCAACTACTACCAGGGATGTTCGCGCTCGCGGGGCTGATGGTCGCGACGCTGGCGCTTTCGGCCCAGCCGCCGACCGGTGATCCGCCCAAGAAGTCTCCCGAATTGCCCAAGACCGGCGACACCAAAGACGCAAAGGACGCCAAGCCGCTCATCGTCAAACTTCCCGATGGCACCTTCCTCTGGCTTGGCCCATCCGCCGAGGGTGGTGAGAAGGTCACGCTTACCCCGCAAGAGTTCCAGAAACTGCTCGATCAGGTTGACCAGTTGAAAAAGCAACTGGCAACGCGCAAGCCCGCGGCTCCGAGTGGCTGCGCTGTGCGCGGACGAGTCGAGAAACGCGGAGAGCAACTCGTCGCGGTGCTCAAACTCACCTATTCGTTCCGCACCACACAACCTCAGTCAGCGGTTTCGCTCGGTGGTCGCAAAGCTTTTCTCGTGAAGGCCGCGCTGGACGGCGCGAAGTTGCCCATTCTCGATACAGGCGAGGAAGGTTTCGCCGCGATGATCGAGACCGCGGGCGATCACACGCTGGTTCTGGATGTCGAAGCTCCCGTCACTGCGCGAGGCACAAAGGCAGAGGTCGGTTTCGACATCGGCCTTCCGCGCTCGCCCATCACAACTCTCGCGCTCGACCCACCCGCAGGAAATGTGAAGCGCGTCAACCTCACCACGCGCACGTCCGACCCCTCGCAGCCAACCAAAGCGCCCGAAGTGCGCAGACTCAATGGCCTGGACGTGAAACAACTGATTGCAAAGGGCGCTGACGCCGGGTTACCGCTTGGTCCGGTCGAATCGGTCGAGGTGACGTGGGACCCGCCGGCCGCGGGTGCGGCTCAACCCACCGATCAGCTTCAGAGTGCTGTGTTCGATGTGAATGTGATTCTCACGGAAGGATTCATCGAGTCCACGGCGAAGATCAAACTTCGCGGACCGGCACGCGACTGGAAGATCGTTGCCCCTTCGAGTGCGGATGTGAGTGTGGAGCGCGTCGCGGCCATCGGAGAAACCGGTCCGACACAGCAACCGGTCGTGAACCGGCCAACCGACTCGAACAAACTTGTGTGGAAGGTCGAACTGCCGACCGGTTCAACCGCATCCGACTGGGTGGTGACAGCCGTTGTGCGTCAGGCGCGGCCGAAGGCGGGGACACCGAAGGCGAACCAACCACTGGCGGTCGGTCCCTTCGCGGTGCTGGATGTGCTCCGGCAAACCGGAACCGTTCGAGTCACGGCCGGCCCACATACACGCTTTGTGTTCAAGCATGGCCCGGACCTTCGCCGGACCGAACTTCCCAACCCCACCGAGGACGATGGCTCAACGGCACTCTTCCGCCTCGCCACCGGTCCAACGGGCGCGAACCCCGTCAACGCGCCGCTATTCACAGTCGAAGCTTCACCCATCGAGGGCGCGGTACGCGTCAAGCCCACATATAAGCTGACACTCACCGAAGCCGGCTGGCGGGTGGAGGCGCGTATCCATGTCAAGCCGATTCGCACGGAGATCGACTCGCTCCTCATCGACATACCCACCGAGTGGCAAGGGCTGGAGTCCGCTTCCGAGCCGGAAATTGTTGTCGGGGTCACTCAGGGGAAAGCCGATGGCCCCTGGCGGCCCGCGACAGTGCGGCTGGCGGGTGGATTCAAGCAACAGTTCGATGTGGTGTTGATCGCGACTGTCCCCGTGCCCGCTGGAACGCGCGAAGCACTCGTTCCCCTCCCGCGCTTCCCCAAAGCAGCCGAGCGCGAAGTCTCGGTGAGCGCAACTGTGCCCGACGGAATGGAAGTGCGCGGAACTGGCCGCGCCTGGGAGGGCGACCAGCCGGCCGCGTGGGGTTCGCCGTTGGCCGTTGTACCCGGAGTGGATGGGAAGATTCCGAAGGCCGCAACGGCAATCAGCGGCAAGTCCGAACTGGGATTCTCACGCATCGCGCTTTCGTGGCAACCGTACCGCCCGGACGTGAGCGCTGATATTCGCGCGGAAATCACCCTGGGCGACCGACAACTCGTGATCGTACAGACTGTTCGCTTGCGTTCGCCTGATGGCTTCCCCAAACCGGTGAAGTTTCGTGGACCGCCGGACATGATCGGGCTGAAGGCCAAGCCGCAACTCGATCCGCAACCGGGCGGAACATGGACGTTCACCCCGCCACCCGCGGAGAAGGAGGCCACGCTGCACGTCAGCTTCGCGATTCCGCTTCCGAAGCGGACGGATGATGGACCGTGGCCGCTTTCCGTTTCGCTTCTGTGGCCCACGGACGCCACGCGCACAGAGGCAACGGTGCGCGTGTGGGTGAACTCGGTCGCGGGCCGCACGGTGAGCACTTCGGCGAGCGGCTGGCGCGAACTTCCCCCCGAACCCACCTCCGAACGAGAGGCTCTCCCGGCTCTCACGCTGTCGGCGTCCGCGGAACATCCCTTGATTCTGGAAGTGCGCGAAGCACCCACCGACTCCGGCGCGGTGGCCGTGTGGGTGGAACGTACCGCCATTGAAGCCTGGCCCACCGAAGACGGCGCGACCGGCTACCGCGCGCGATTCCGGCTTCAACGCTGGCTCACGCCTGGCGTCGAGTTGTGGTTGCCCGGTTCGCTCGCCGGCCCCAATCCGACAGCTCGCGTGGATGGTCAGCGAGTGGACCTTCAGCCACTCGGAGAAGCCGAGGGCGGGCGAAAGTTCCGCGTCATGCTCCCCGAAGGCACAACCGGCCGCGCGGTGGTTCTGGAAGTGCGCTACCACCTCTCCGGTCCCCGACAGGCCATCGGTGAAGCGATCTATTCGCCCCCGCGCTTGATTGCCTCTGCTTACTCTGGACCGGTGCGCTGGCTCATCACCGAACCCGCTGATGCAGCCCCTCTGTTGCTCTCCGGCCGCGCTCGACCCGAAATCAACTGGCGCTGGCGCGGGGGAATCTTCGCGCCGACCGCGGCCACACGAGACGAACTCGACCGCTGGTTCCAGGCCGGCAACGAGTCCGATTCAACCGCGTCAGCGCAAACACCGACCGATGGCGAACGCCTCGCGGCTCGGCAAACCAGCCCGGAGCCGGTTCGCGTGGCCCGCGTGCCGTGGTTGGCGCTTGTCATTGTCTGTTCGGTGGCGGTCTTCATCGTGGTGGTCGTGCTGACGTGGTTGCCGACATCCGCGGTTGGGGTTGTGGTGGCGCTCATCGGAGGAGCGTTTGGCGTGGGTGTGGTGCTTTACCCGCAGCCCGCGGCTCAAGTTGTCGCGGCCAGTCAGCCGGGGTTAGCCATCGGATTGGTGGCAGTCGCGGTGCAGGCGATAGTGCGCGGGTATGTCCGCCATCGCGTGAAGCACTTGCCGGGCTTCAGTCGAACGCTTCCCGAACTGGCGACCAGCACCGGGTCCGCTCCGCAACCCGCACCGCCGGGCGCCGCATCGATACGCAGCCGACCGGGCAGCACCGGTTCGCCCGCGCCAACTCCGATTGCGCCATCGGGAAGTTGATTGTAGTCCTCACGCTCCGCGTGCGGTCTTCATAGTAGTCCTCACGCTCCGCGTGAGGCCGCGCAAGCGGCGGAATTGTTTCGCTCGCGTTGCTCGCGACCTCACGCGGAGCGTGAGGACTACTATGAAAGCACCTCACGCTCGGCTCGCGGCACCTACTGGGTTCTCCATGCCTCGTGTTGGCTGGCTACTCTTGATACTCGTGGTGGCGGCCGGTGTCGCGGTCGGCGCGGTTCCGCGTCCACCGGCTGATGTCGTTGTGCGCGCGGCCATTGATTCGCTCCCCGCTGATGATCCGTTTCCTATTCGCCGAATTCGCGCAACTGAGAACCAGCTTCCCGAACTGATCAAGCAACTCGAACCCGGTCCGACTGTGCGCCTTCCGCGTCCGGAGTTCGAGTCGCGTGTTCGAGCGGCCGGGCGCGCGGTCGTCGCTGCGAAGGCTGGCCCTCGCGTCGCGGACGCGGCGTTCACCGCGGAACTGGAGGGCACCCACCTCACGGGCACTGCCGAAATCGGCATTCTGAACACAAGCGGCACGGCTGGGTTCTTGCCGCTCGATCCACTGCGCCTCGCGGTGCGCAGCGCGAAATGGGCCAATGGAGACGCAGTGCTCACCGTACCCGGCGGGTCAACAACTCCCGCTGTCTGGGTCGATCACACTCCCGAGCGCCGGGTGCTCAAACTCAACTGGTCGCTCACGGGAACCACCGAGCCGGGCGAACGCCGATTTGAACTGCGCGTACCATCCTGTCCAACTTCAACACTCGAACTGAATCTCCCCGCCGAACAGGTGCCCTCGGCCGCGGCCGATGTGTTGCTCACCGGGCCGTTTGAAGTGCCGGGGAAACCCGCCCGGCGACTGTGGCGCTTACGATTTGGCGGCCGATCCAGACTGGATTTCTCGGTTCGCGGAGGATCTCCCTCGGTAGGCTCCAAGGCCAAGCTTCGCGCCAGATACGACCTCACCGCGGGTCAACTCACCGCCGCATTCGACTTCGACCTGCACCCAGCGCGCGGTTCCGTGAGTGAGTGGACGTTCCTCGCCGACCCAGGTCTACGCATCACTGATATTGTGGCGAACAACCGCGCTGGGTGGATTGTCGAACCGCCTTCCTCACCAGGCGGCCCGCGCCGAGTGCGCGTGAATCTTCGCCAACCGGCTCCCGGCGGAAAAGTGCAGATTACCGCCGTTGCTCCGTTCCCGGATTCCGCACGCCGAGATGCTTCACTCCCCACTCTCCGGCCAGTGGGAGCAGTGCTGGAAGAAGACAGGATCGAAATTCACGTCGCGGCGGGTTTGAAGATGGAGTTCTGGTCACCCGGCGACTACCGGCTGACGGACGCGACCACCGGAGCTGATCTGTCGCGTGTCCTCTTACTCACGGGCACGCTCCTTCCGTCAGGCTCGGACGAACCGTTCCGCCGAATGCCAACCGTGCGAACCTCGCCCGCGGATGTGGATTTCACGACACTCGAACGATTGGCGTGGCACCTCGATGCCACACGCTCGGTGCTCGTGGCACGAGTTCATCTCCGAGTGCGCAGAGGACCGCTGTTCCATATCAGTGTTCGCCCGCCGGCCGGCTTCACGCTCGACCGCGCCACCGGAGCAAGTGAGCTGGTTTCGTATATCGCAGCTCCCAGCGCGGGGGGACAGTTCGTGGAATTTGCCCGGCCGCTCTGGACTGGACAGCAGGCCGAATTGCGACTGGAGTTCCGCGCGCAGCCGGTCAAGCTCGACTCGCCTGTGCCATTCCCGGCGTTCGCGGTGAGCGGCGCGGCCGAGCGCGACGGCTGGTTAAGCATTACCGCCGATCCCGCGTGGTCGGTAACTGCCAACCCGGGTACGGGAGCAACACCGGGCGGGTTGTGGGGCTGGTTGATGACTGATGCGCCAAGTGATTCGCGCGCGGTTTATCTCTACCGAGGAAAAGAACCTGATGGTTTCGTCACGGTCGCCGCAGCTCGGCCAAATGTGGCCGCCGAGGCGCTCCTGCGGCTCGACATGCAGAACGACCAGTGGACCGCGACGACTCGCTTCACGATTACGCCAACCGGAGGCGGACTTCCGGCAGTGGCCGTGTTCGTTCCCGGATCGCTCGAAGCACGAACCTGGAAGCTGCTTGAAGCAAACGCGATTGTCTCCGCTACTGCTGTTCCATCCGCTCTCTTCCACCTCGCACCGATTGATCCGTGGGCTGGTTTGGTTGCGACACTCTCGGCGGGGGAAGGCGAAGGTACTCTGTGGCTCCTTCGCTTTGCCCGTCCGCTCACGGGAACAGCCATCCTGGAAACAACCGCGTCGGTCGCAACACCGAGTGACACCGCGATGTCACTCCCAGTGCCGCAATTGCTCGGAGCCAGGCAAACAACACGCGCGGAAGTTGCTCCGACACTGGCAGATCGCTGGACGGTCGATTCGGCTCACGGGAAAGTCAGTGCCCGTCCGCGTCCGCAACTGTCCGCGTCAACGTGGACAGTAACCGATGCGTATCTGGTCACCGCCGTTGGCGCGCCGGGGGAAACTGTCGCGGCATTCGGCGGAACAGTCTCGCGTTCGACGGGCGGGATGCTGCCGGTGAGTCTCCCTGTGGGTGTGGAAGTGCGCGGAGTGTGCGTGGCGGGGCGATGGCTGAACCCGGCGTCGGCCACGGCGAGCGAAACGCTTTCGATTCCCATTCCCGCCGGGTCAGACGTGCAGTTTGAAGTGCGCTATCGCTTACCCACCTCCGAAGGGTGGCCGACGCGCGCGGTGACAAGTCTTGCTCCTGGCTTACCGGGCAATCCTCCGGTGCGCCGATGGTGGGCGTTCGCGCCCGGCGTCCTCCCCGGCTGGCCATCGCGACCCTGGGACGCGACACCCGAAATCCCTCCTCTGCTGGGCGGTCCTCTGGTTGGTGGCGAACCAGCACTGGTTACTCGTTCCGATGACGAGTGGGTGCGTGCGGGAACGGCACAGTCGGCGGATTCGGTCGCGATTGGGCTTGTGGCTCTGATTCTGGCCGGCGGCTGGTTGGCGGTTCGGCGAAGACGGGCGCGAGGTGGGGTGATTCTCGCGGGGATCGTGATCGCCTCCGGCGCGGTCACGCAGATTGGCCCGCCGTGGTGGTCGCGAGCGGCGTGGCCGCCCTTGTGCGCTGCGGGGATCGCGCTTGCGGCGGTGATTGTGAGTGTGGGGGTTCGCAGGCGTGTGGCGGCTCCGGCTTTGGCAATCACGGCAAGTATTCTCCTCGCATGTCTGTTCCGCGTGCTTCCCGCCATCGCGCAACCGGCCCCACAACCTACACCGGTCGTGGTGCTGATTCTTCCAGCCGAACAGGACGGAAGCGAAGTCGTGATCGCTCCTCGAACGGTTCTGGAGCGACTCGAAGCGCTTGCCCGTCCACCGCTTCCTTCCGCGGTGGTGACTTCCGCGACTTACGACCTCAAGGCCGACGACACCGGAGCGCGCATCACCGCGAAGTTCGTCGTTTATGCCTTCCGAGCGAGTGACAACACGGTGTCACTCCCCCTTTCGGATGCTCGCCTGGAGCGAGCGATGGTAGACGGCACGCCCGCGTTCCCGACCGCTCCTCGGCCTGATACTTACGTGGTCTCCGTGGGCGGAGCGGGTCGACACGAGATCGAAGTGCGCTTCGCGGCCAGTGTGAACGCGACCGGACCAGAGCGTGAAGTGCGCTTCGGAGTGCCCGAAGTGCCCGAATCGCGCCTCATCGCATCACTCCCCGGAGCAGCACGTCAACCGCAAGCAGTTGGCCGAATCGGGAGGCAGGTGGTGACATTCGGCGACCGCGCCGTACTCGAAGCCGAACTCGGCTCAGTGAAGTTCGTTCACCTGCGCTGGCGCGAAGGCGCGGGCGGAGCGGCGGTCGTGAAGGTCCGCGAAGGGTGCGTGTGGGACGTTTCGGAATCCGGAGCGGAACTCACCTCCGCTTACTTGGTGCGCGTGGAACAGGGAACGATCAACACATTCCGGTTCGAGATTCCCGCGGAACTCGATGTGCTGCGCGTTGCGGCCCGCACCACCGACTTGCCCGCCTCGGCGATTGCTCTGCGCGACTGGTCGCTCGCCTCCGAGAAGGGAGGCACGCGACAGCTCCGGCTCGACTTCCAGGGGCCGACCGCGGGTCGGCTACTCGTGATTCTGGAGTGCGCGCCGAGCAAGCCGATCACGCGACAACCAATTCTGCGCTTCCCGCGAGTGGCCTTCGGTACGATCAAGGGTGAAACCGACGCCGTGTATGGACTGCGCGTCACGAAGCTCACGGTGGAAGG
>JAKEEV010000194.1 GCA_022616395.1 Planctomycetia bacterium
AAGCTCGCGGAACTTCACCTCAAGGAGTTCCAGCGGAATGACAAGATGCAATCCGCCATGTCCGGCGGGAAGCGGTACTATGTTGCTTCGCCATTCAAGTTCGCCAAAGTCGGCAAGTGCGGCGCGGACATGGCGACCAACTGGCAGCATCTCGCAACCGTCGCGGACGAGGTGTGTTTCTATCGCGGATGTCAGGTCGATTCGATCAACCACCCAACCGCGATGTACCAGATGAACACCGGCAACCGCTTCGGTGGCGATCCCGCGGTCGGCAGTTGGGTCACTTACGGACTGGGTTCGGAGAACGCGAACTTGCCCGGCTTCATCGTACTGCCGGAGGTGAGTCATCCACAGGGAGGACCCGCGAACTGGAGCAACGGTTTCCTTCCAGCGCATTATCAGGGGACACCGCTGCGAGCGAAAGGCGCTCCGATTCTGGATTTGAACCCGCCGAGCGGAGTGACGCGGGAACACCAGCGGGCGAACCTCGATCTACTTGCAGAGTTAAATAAACTTCACGCCGATGCGCGACCCGGTCGAGACGATCTCACAGCGCGCATGGAGAGTTACGAACTCGCTTTTCGGATGCAGGCCGAAGTTCCGGGCTTGCTCGATCTCTCGAAGGAAGCCAAGAAGACTCAATCGTCTTACGGCATCGGCGAGGAACCGACCGATGCGTTTGGTCGGCGGTGTTTGCTTGCGCGGCGACTCGTGCAACAGGGCGTGCGCTTCGTGCAACTCTACGCGGGCACGTGGGACAGTCACGACTACATCGAGAAAGCCCACGGCGCGCTGGTGAAGCAAGTGGACAAGCCAATCGCGGGGCTGATTGCCGATCTCAAGAGAACGGGGCTGCTCGATTCGACGCTTGTAGTGTGGTGTGGCGAGTTCGGGCGAACTCCCGACAACGGCGTGCGAATGGGAACAGCCTTCGGCCGCGATCACAATCCGAAGGGCATGACCATCTGGTTCGCGGGTGGAGGAGTGAAGGCAGGTCACACGGTTGGCAAGACGGACGAACTCGGAGCCGAAGCGGTTGAGTGCGTTCATCACGTCCGCGACCTGCACGTGACTCTTCTGCGCCTCCTGGGTCTTGATGATGCGAAGTTAACGTACTTCCACGGCGGTCGATTCAAGCAACTCAGTCAGTTTGGCGGGCAGGTGATTAAAGAGATTGTGGCGTGAGTCGTGGGCGAAACTGTGGGCCGCAATTTTAGCCCCCCCCGCCACCCCCCTTATTTTTCTCCTGTGCGTTTTTTGCAGTGATTTCCAGCATTTTGATACTTTGCACTGCAAAGTGGTGGCCTTTATGATGCTCATTTGCCGAGAATTCCAGAGTTTGATGAAGGCCACGGGTGGCCTTTATTCCGCAAAACCCTGAAACCTCAGCAGTTGGGCGATTGACCAGTCCCTGAGATGACTTTGTTCATCCGTTCACTAATAGTATGCGCTATGAGTGGACAAAAGTCAACTCGGTCGAAACCAAAGTAGTGTCTGAGTTTGCTGTAGCCGGGGTCTGCGACCCTGGACCGGCCTCACAGAGGCCAGCTACAACCAAGACTCTTGCTGTAGCCGGGGTCTGCGACCCCGGACCGGCCTCACAGAGGCCGGCTACAACAAACCAAACTGAGACACGACCGAAACCAAACACTCTCACAGCGCCAAAGCCGGAAGTATTCCTCAATTTATTGATGTGCATAATAAATTTACAAAAAGTAAGTAGTAAATTTCCGTTCACTTGTGATTTTTCTTCGCCAGAATTGCACCAGACTGCACGGAATCCCTCCGCGATTCGCTGGGATCGGCGCGAAACGGAACAGAACTGGAACGGTTTGGCTACTTTCTCGCACTCCCCAGCAGCACTTGCAAAACCCACACGCCATCAATCTCTGGGTCTCCGGTGCGGCAGGAGTCGAGCAGGTCCGCGTTCGTGCAGCCGGCCTCTTCGAGCGCATCGGCCAGAATCGGGAACGCGTCCGTCTGCCCGCGGTCACGGATGGAGAGGGCGAGGTCGCGGGCCGTGTTGTTGTTGAAGGCGAGCCAGAGTTTCACGTCGCGCTTGAGGGGAGCCTTCTTCTTTCGAACGCGAGGCGGTTCCCACCGGATGTAATCAGCTCCCTTTGCTTCTTTGTCTGTGTTCCACGTGCGTGAGTCGGTATCGACCCACTCCACGAACTCGGCGAACGTGCCCGCGAGCCTTTCAACCTGAGAATCGCTCCTCGGGTAATAGTACACTGGGTACTCGACCGGCTTCTTGGAAGTCGGATTGCCTGCATCCCAGGTGAATGAGCCGCTGCCCATATCGTCGCCGAAGAAGATGAAGCGTCGGAGTTGCTCCTGCGGGAGCGACATGTCCGCGCCCCACACGTCCACGATGTTGTCCTGCATCCACTCAGTCTCATTGACGACAGTCGGATGGCTCTTTTTCAGGGCTGTGATCGCCGGGTGCAGCCGGTAAATCGACCAGAGTTCGCCGTTCAGTCCGAACCGCATTGCGAACGCGCGGTAGGAAGCGGGTAACGGCACACGGAGCGCTGCCTCGGCTGCGTCTAACTCGTCCTCGTCCACAACAGGGCATACGTCTTCCGGAGCGCGGAAGACCCGCACGCGGTCAAACACCGCGTCCCACGGTTGCTTCTTCCCCTTTGCCACGGGCGATTCCTCCACGTCGGCAAGAATGTCGCTCGCGAAGCGAGCGTCTTCAGAGTAGTCATCACGCTCCGCGTGATGCCGCCCCGAAGGGCAACGCCGTGAAGGATTTATACTGTTAGTGGAGTTGGGGTTGGCGTCGTTGGGAG
>JAKEEV010001265.1 GCA_022616395.1 Planctomycetia bacterium
TGCCAAGACCTGTAGACGGAATCGACGAGCAAAACCCGGGACGTTTGAACTGCTGAACGCCCCGAGCCACTTGGACTACTGCTTAACTTGATGCCTATGGGCTTACTTTATTCCGCTCCCTGGCGGTCGCGGCTCGTTGAGAATCCGACACCTTCACTGGGTTCGTGTCTGTGAGGCGGGAGCTTTCCCTCTTGGTGTTGCTCCGGCCTCACAGAGACCGGCTACAAAAGGCAATCCGCACGATCCCGTATGACACAGCAACACCGCGGAGCCACCCACGGGACACTTTTCCCGTGGGTGTTCGCATTGATACCGGGTCTTCAAAACACTTCGTTTGTGTTGGAGTCCCGGCTTTCGCCGGTTCTTGACGGAAGACCGCCTACAGGCGGGACTCCAACAAAACACCAGCAGAGGATTTCGACACAGGGTTCTTCAAACGAAACACTTCGGCTGCCAAGTTGACTGTCGGCAATCATCGCGTGACAATTGATGTTCGCTTCTGCCGCGTGTGTCACCGCTTCCTGAGTCGATTGTCCACCGAGTTGCCCATGAACAGCACCCCGCGTGACTCGGTCGAATCGTCCGGCCAGCCAGCCGACAAATTGACTGAAACGACCAACGCGAGCGAGTCAACCGGCAGCGAACCTGTTCTCCCCGCTTCAGCGCACCCCAAGACAGTACCGAGCGATCACCCGCACGGTCCGCACCCCGCGGTCGCCGAGCCTGACCGAATGGGGGACTACGTCGTCATTCGGAAGATTGATGAGGGTGGGATGGGGGCGGTGTATCTCGCGGAGGATACCAAGCTCGGGCGCAAGGCCGCGCTCAAGACGATGAAACCGGAACTGGCGGCAAACAAGCCCAACCGCGACCGCTTCGTGCGCGAAGCCCGAGCAGCAGCCGCAATCGAACACGACAACATCGTTCCCATCTGGCACATCGGAGAAACAGCAGACGGCAGCCCGTTCATCGCGATGCCCTTCCTTCAGGGCGAGATGCTTGACTCGCGGCTGAGGCGTGAGCCGGTCGCGTCTGTGGGCTTGATTCTGAAAGTCGCGCGCGAAGTCGCTGACGGACTGTCCGCGGCACACGCAAAGGGGCTAATTCACCGCGACATCAAGCCGCGGAACATCTGGCTGGAAGGCGATCTCTCCGCGGAGAGTACGGCCCAGCAGATTCGCCGATGCAAGATTCTCGATTTCGGACTGGCTCGTTCCGTGGACAAGGAAGAGACCCAACTTACCGCGACCGGTGCCACCCTCGGCACGCCCGCGTATATGGCTCCAGAGCAGGCCAGCGCCCAGAAAGTGGACCACCGCGCCGACCTGTTCAGCCTCGGCGTGACGCTCTACCGCATGGCAACCGGCAAGCTGCCAGTCGATGGCCCCATCCCA